>NZ_JBEZIR010000182.1:0-12881 GCF_040651175.1 Kitasatospora sp. NPDC048540 | reverse complement strand
GACTCCCGCACCTCGTCCGGTCTCGTCGACGCCGGTGACGCGGGCTACCGCATGTCCCTCAAGTCCCTCGTTCCGGGCGGACACCGGGCACGGCCCGGCCGCGGGCGCGCCTCCGGTGCCCGGATGCCGGCCGGTCAGGGGGCAGCGGTGAACACCAGGGACGCGTTGTGGCCGCCGAAGCCGAAGGAGTTGGCCAGGGCGGCGGTCACGGGGACGTGCCGGGAGCGGCCGGCGACCACGTCCAGCTTCACGGCCGGGTCGAGGGTGTCGAGGTTGCGGGTCGCGGGGACGGCGCCGTCGCGGACCGAGAGGATCGCGGCCAGCGCCCCGAGCGCGCCCGCCGCACCGAACAGGTGGCCGGTCATCGACTTGACGGCGGTGACGGCCGGATGGGTGCCGACCGCCTCGGTGATCGAAGCGGCCTCGGTGAGGTCGCCCAGCGGGGTCGAGGTCGCGTGGGCGTGCACCAGGGCGATGTCGAGCGGCGACAGCCCGGCGGCGGCCAGCGCCATCCGCATCGCCCGCACCTGGCCGTCGGCGTGGGCGGCGGTGATGTGGTGGGCGTCCGAGGTGACGCCCGCGCCGGCCAGGACCGCGTGGGCGCGGGCGTGCCGGGCGGCGGCGAACCCGGCGCGTTCCAGCACGACCAGGGCCGCGCCCTCGCCGATGACGAAGCCGTCGCGGTCGGCGTCGAACGGCCGGGACGCCCGCCCGGGATCGTCGTTGCGGGTCGAGTGGGCCCTGGCCTGGGCGAAGCCCGCCAGCGGCAGCGGGTGGATGCAGGCCTCGGTGCCGCCCGCGACCACCACGTCGGCCCGGCCGAGCCGGATCAGGTCCAGGCCGGTCGCGATCGCCTCGGCCCCCGACGCGCAGGCGCTCACCGGCGTGTGGGCGCCGCCGCGCGCCCCCAGCTCGATGCTGACCCAGGCGGCCGGGCCGTTGGCCATCAGCATCGGGACGGTGTGCGGCGACACCCGCCGTACGCCGGAGGCCTCGAGGACGTCGTCCTGGCCGAGCATGGTGAGTGCGCCGCCGGTGCCGGTGCCGATCACCACGGCGAGCCGCTCCGGGGCGACCTCGGGCGCGCCCGCGTCCGCCCAGGCCTCCCGCGCGGCGACCAGGGCGATCTGCTCGCACCGGTCCAGCCGGCGGGCCCGCACCCGGTCCAGCACCTCGGTCGGCTCGACCCGGAGCCGGGCCGCGATCCGCACCGGCAGGCCCGCCGCCCACTCCTCCTCGATCGGGCCGATCCCCGACCGTCCGGCCAGCAGACCGGACCAGGTCGAGGCGGTGTCCCCGCCCAGCGGTGTGGTGGCCCCGAGTCCGGTGACCACCACCTCGTCGGTACGTGCCGTCATGGGCTGCCCTTCCTTTGTAGGAGTGCCACAGCCGCCCCCGACGGATGTGTCGGGGCGACCGTGGCACTCGGGCCACCCTGTCAGGTGAGTGACGGGAGATCAGGTGCGAGAAGCGACCGATTCCGGTGCGAACCTCCTGTGGGAACTCAACAGTGCGGCCCGGTCAGGGCCGGTCCCACAGTTCGGTGCGGTGCGCCGCGGCCAGGGCGCCGATCCGGGCCAGTGCCTCGGCGGCGGGGAGCGGGTCCGGGCGGCGGCCGTCCCGCAGCCGCAGCGCGACCTGCCCGGCCGCGGCCTCCCGGGGGCCGATCACCGCCTGGTACGGGACCAGCCGGGCCTCGCGGATCCGGGCACCGAGCGAGCCGCGGTACGGCGCGGCGAGCTCCGCGCGCAGCCCCTGCTCCAGGCCGCGCGCCACCAGCTCCTCGGCCTGCGGCAGTTCGGCCTCGGAGACCGGCAGCACCACCAGCTGGACCGGTGCCAGCCAGGCCGGGAAGGCGCCGCCGTGGACCTCGATCAGGTGCGCGACCGCCCGCTCCACGCTGCCGATCACACTGCGGTGCACCATCACCGGCCGGTACCTGCCGCCGTCCGGCCCGATGTAGTGCAGGTCGAACCGCTCCGGCTGGTGGAAGTCGATCTGGACGGTCGACAGGGTGGCCTCCCGGCCCGCCGGATCGGCGATCTGCACGTCGATCTTGGGCCCGTAGAAGGCCGCCTCCCCCGGCGCCGCCTCGTACGCCACGCCCGCCTTCTCCAGCACCTCGACCAGCAGCGCGGTCGCCCGCTCCCACAGCGCCGGGTCGGCGACGTACTTCCCGCCGCCGCCCGGCAGGGACAGCCGGTAGCGGGCCGGGCGGATGCCGAGCGCCTCGTACGCGCGGCGGATCAGCTCCAGTGCCGCCAGCGCCTCGTCCGCGGCCTGCTCCACGGTGCAGAAGATGTGCGCGTCGTTCAGCCGGATCGAGCGGACCCGGGTCAGTCCGCCCAGCACCCCTGAGCGCTCGCTGCGGTACATGTCACCCAACTCGGCCATCCGCAGCGGAAGTTCGCGGTAGCTGTGGGAGCGGGAACGGTAGATCAGCGCATGGTGCGGACACAGGCTCGGCCGCAGCACCGCCTGCTCGGCGCCGAGGTCCATCGGCGGGAACATGTCCTCGCTGTAGTGCGACCAGTGACCGGAGAGCTCGTACAGCTCCCGCTTGCCCAGCACCGGCGAGTACACGTGCCGGTAGCCGGCCCGGCGCTCGGCGCCGCGGACGTACTCCTCCAGCGCGTGCCGGACGGCCGCGCCGTCCGGCAGCCAGTACGGCAGACCGGCTCCGATCAGCGGGTCGGTGTCGAACAGGTCCAGCTCGCGGCCGAGCCTGCGGTGGTCGTGCATCGTGGTCTCCTCGCGGGGGAATCGAGGCGAGTGACCGCACGGCGAAGCCCCGGGGCACTCGCCCCGGGGCTTCGGACACAGACAGCTGTCAGCGCGCCGGGACACTCTCCGGCGTCGTCGTGATGGCAGCAGCGCGCTTCATGCCTTTCACGCTAGCAGAGCCCCGGCGCGGGCCGCCGGGCCTTTTCCGCCACCCTCACAGGAACGGCTTGGTGTCCAGCTCGAACCCGAACGGCTCCGGCAGCACCAGCGGCCCGCCGAACGGGGCGAGGTGGACCACGGTGTACTCGTCCCGCAACGGCTGGGAGAACAGGCTCACTTGCGCCTTCTCCCGGTCGACCAGGAGGTACAGCGGGATGGCGGCGCGGGCGTAGCAGTGCCGCTTGGCGATCCGGTCCTGGTCGGGACGGCTGGAGGTGACCTCGGCGACCAGCGCCACCCCGGCGGGCTCCATCCAGGGCGGGGCGCCCCGGAAGAGCCCGAGATCCTCCGGCGCGAAGGTGGCGTCGGGGATGACGTGGTTCCTCGGGCAGAGACCGCCGCTGACGAGTCTGAGGCCCTTGTAGCCGGAGACGCTCATGTCGACCGCGGACTTCCGGATGACCTGCTTGACCAGATGGCTGACGCAGTCCTCGTGGTCCCCGTCCGTGGGTGGTGCCACAACGATCTCTCCCTCGATGAGCTCGGCCCGGAAGCCCTCGGGGGTGTGCAGGCCCAGGAAGTCCTCCAGCAAGAGGTCTTCCTGCGTAGGGGAGTCCTGGGCCGGTCGCTCATGTGCCATGGCACTCATGATGCCCCTCCTCTGGGTGAGCGTCACGCTACGGAGCAGGGCAGCGCCGATGGGCCGGGTACCGACCGAGGTTCGCTCGAAGGGGTGGCGGCGGACAGGTTTGCGAGCCGGGCCGGCCGGGTCAGAGCATGGCGGCGGCGGGCTTGACCATGCTGCGGGCGGTCTTGGCGTCCACGTACTCGCCGAGTGCGGTCATCACCCACTCGCCGGAGAACTGCCGCACCAGCTTGCACATCGCGACGCCGGTGTGCGGCTCGGACTGGGCGAGTTCGAAGCGGACCAGTTCCTGGCCGCTGCCGGCGTCGACCAGGCGGCAGTAGGCGTTCTTGATGTCGGTGAACTTCTGGCCGGAGAAGGAGTTGACCACGAAGACCAGGCCGCAGACCTCGGCGGGCAGGCCCTCCAGGTGGACGGTGATCGCCTCGTCGTCGCCCGCGCCCTCGCCGGTCAGGTTGTCGCCGGAGTGCGCGATCGCCCCGTCGAAGATCGACAGCTTCATGAACCAGGCGGTCTCGATCTTCTTGCGCTGGGCGTCGAAGGCGATGCAGGAGGCGTCCAGGTCGATGTTGCGGCCGGCGCCGGCCGGCTCCCAGCCGAGGCCCATCCGGACCGAGGACAGGAAGGGCTTGCCGCCCTTCTCCAGCGAGACCGAGCCGCCCTTGACCAGGTTGACCTTGCCCTTGTCGAGGGTCACCTTGCCGACCGACGGCGGGCCGCTCGGCCGCGGCGGCGCACCGGCCGGCCCGGACGGCGGCGCGGCCGCGGTGGCCGCGGCCGGGGCGGGGGAGTCCTCGACGCTGACCCCGAAGTCGGTGGCGATCCCCGCCAGGCCGTTCGCGTAGCCCTGGCCGACCGCGCGGACCTTCCACTCGCTGCCGCGCCGGTACACCTCGACCACCACCAGGGCGGTCTCCGGGCCGAGCCGGGGCGGGGTGAAGGTGGCGAGCACCCGGCCGGTGGCGGTGTCGCGCAGGGTCGCGGTCGGCTCGGTGCCGGCGAAGGTGGCGCCGGCCTGGTCCAGGCTGGCCGTGACGACGACCTTGGCGATGCCGGCCGGGACCGCCGAGGTGTCGACGGTGATGGCGTCGGGCTTGCCGCCGGCCGCCGGGCGGTGCGTGACGCCGGGGCCGTTCGGTGCGTTGAAGAAGACGAAGTCCGCGTCCGAGCGGACCTTGCCCGCCTCGGTCACCAGCAGGCCGGAGACGTCGAGCGCCTTGGGTGCGGTCACCTCGACCGTCACCCGGGTGGCGGCGAGCGGCGCGTTGCCGCCCTGGGTCAGGACCGTGGTCACGATGATCCTCCTCGACGGCTCGGCGTCACCGGCTGGGCACGGCCGGCGGGGCCCGGTCACGGGCCGCCCCCACCCTAACCACCCGGGTGTCCTGACATGCCGTGACCCGGCTGGAAGCGGAACGACTTGTCCCGCCCGGGCACGCTGGGACAGCATGCAGGAATGTCAGCCCTACAACGCTCCGAGGCGCTCCTGCGTGCCCGCCTGCTGGACATCCGCTCCTACACCGTCGAGCTCGACCTGACCCGGGGCGAGCAGGTCTTCGGCAGCACCACCGTGATCCGGTTCGGCTGCGCCGAGCCCGGCGCCGACACCTTCGTCGACCTGGCGGCGGCCGAGCTGCGCCGGGCCCGGCTGAACGGCCGTCCGCTGGAGCCGGCCGCGTTCGAGGGCGACCGGATCCGGCTGACCGGCCTGGCCGCCGAGAACGAGCTGCTGGTCGAGGCCGAGCTGAGCTACTCGAACACCGGCGAGGGCCTGCACCGGTTCACCGATCCGGCGGACGGCGCCGGCTACGTGTACGCCACCCTCGGCCCCGATCTCGCGCCCCGGCTGTTCGCCTGCTTCGACCAGCCCGACCTGAAGGCCCCGTTCACGGTCTCCGTCACCGCCCCCGCGGACTGGCAGGTGGTCGCCAACGGCGCGCTCGCCGAGGCCCGCGACGGCCGCTGGGAGTTCCTCCCGACCGAACCGGTCAGCACCTACCTGGTCACCGTGGTCGCGGGGCCGCTGCACTCGGTGTACGCCGAGCACGACGGCATCGGGCTCGCCCTGCACGCCCGCCGCTCGCTCGCCGCGGAGCTGGACCGGGAGGCCGGGGAGCTGTTCGAGGTGACCCGCGACTCGCTGGACCGGCTGCACGGGCTGTTCGACCGCCGCTACCCGTTCGGCCAGTACCACCAGGCCTTCGTCCCCGAGTTCAACTGGGGTGCGATGGAGAACCCGGGCTGCGTGGTGCTGCGCGACGAACTGCTGTTCCGCTCCGCGCCGACCGACGCGGACCGCGAGCTGCGCGCGATGATCGTCTGCCACGAGATGGCCCACATGTGGTTCGGTGACCTGGTCACCATGCGCTGGTGGGACGACCTGTGGCTGAACGAGTCCTTCGCCGAGATGCTCGGCTACCGGGTCGCCGCCGAGTCCACCCGCTTCACCGACGCCTGGACCGGCTTCGCCGCCCGCCGCAAGGGCTGGGGCTACGACGCCGACCAGCGGGCCTCCACCCACCCGGTGGCCGGCAACGGCACCGGCAGCGTCGCCGAGGCGATGGGCAACTTCGACGGCATCTCGTACGCCAAGGGCGCCTCGGCGCTGCGCCAGCTGGTGGTCTGGCTCGGCGACGAGGCCTTCTTCGCGGGGATCAACGCCTACTTCGCCGAGCACGCCTTCGGCAACGCCGAGCTGGCGGACTTCCTGGCCGCGCTGGCCGAGGCCGGCGGCCGGGACGTCCGGGCGTGGGCCGACGCCTGGCTGCGCACCAGCGGCGTCGACACCCTGCGGGTCGAGGTCCGGTACCAGGGCGACCGGGTGGCCGGCGCCGCGGTGGTCAACGAGGGCACCCGGCCGCACCGGATCCGGCTCGGGGTGTACGACCTGGCCGGGCCGGCCGTCGTACGGCGCGCGAGCATCCCCCTCGACGTGGCTCCCGGCGGCCGCACCGAGGTGCCCAGGCTGGCCGGCGCCGCCCGCCCCGCCCTGCTGCTGCCCAACGACGGCGACCTCAGCTGGACCAAGATCCGGCTGGACCCGGACTCCTGGCGGACGGTCACCGGTTGGCTCTCCGGCATCGACGACGGCCTGACCCGCGCCGTGCTCTGGGAACACGCCCGCGACCTGGTCCGCGACGGCGAGCTGGCGCCCGGCGCGTACCTGCGGCTGGTGGCCGGGCACCTGCCGGCCGAGACCGCGGTCGCCGCCGTCGAGGCGGCGCTCGCCTTCGCCCGCACCGACGCGGTCGGCCGCTACCTTCCGCCCGCCGAACGCCCGGCCGCGCTGGCGGTGCTCGGCGGCGCCGCCGAGGCCCTGCTGACCCGGCCCGGCGCCGGCCACGGCCTGCGGCTGGCCGCCCTGCGCGGGGTGGTGGAGAGCGCCGACTCGCCGGCCGACCTGGCCCGGCTGCGGTCCTGGCTGGACGGCGCCCAGCTGCCCGAGGGCCTGGACCTCAGCCCCGACCTGCGCTGGTCGGCGCTGGCCACCCTGGCCGCGAAGGGCGCGGCGGACGAGGCCGCGATCGAGGCCGAACTGGCCCGCGACCGCAGCGACATCGCCGAACAGGGCGCCGCCCGGGCCCGGGCGGCGCTGCCGGATCCGGCGGCCAAGGAACGGGCCTGGGCCGCGCTGTTCGGCGACGGACTCTCCAACCGGCTGCTGGCCGCCACCGCCGAGGGCTTCTGGCGGTCCGGTCCGCCGGAGCTCCAGGAGGCCTATGTGCGGCGCTACTTCGAGGCCGTCCCGGCGGTGGGGGAGCGCGGCGACCGGGTGGCGGCCGTCCTCGGGCACGCGCTGTTCCCCCGGGAGCGGGCCACGCCCGATGTGGTCGCGGCGGCCGAGGACTGTCTGGCCCGGCCGGAGCCGACCCCGGGCCTGCGCCGGGCGCTCTCGGACGAGCTGGACGACCTGCGCCGGGCCGTCCGGGTCCGCGCCGCGGCCGCCGGCTGACCGGCCGGTGGCGGGCCGTCGGGCCCGCCACCGGTCCGGATCAGTAGCTGTCGAAGGTGCCGCGGGCGGCGACCGCACGCGGCTGCCGCAGGGCGAAGGCGGAGGCGCTCCAGCTCTCCGCGGCCGGCCCGGCGGTCGGCGGTACGGTCGCGGTGGGCCGGTCGGTCGGCGGCAGGACGGTCATGGTGCGCGGATCGGCGCTGCGGGCGGCGCCGGACGGCACCGGGCTCGGCAGGACCGGGCCGGGCAGGACGGCCGCCGGGAGGGCGGCGCCGGTCACGGTGAAGCTGTACCGGCCCGGTGCGACGTCGACGCCGGGCGGAAGGGTGAACCGGTAGACCAGGCTGTCGTGGTCGAGCGCGACGGTGGCGACCGCGCCCGGCAGGTCGCTCCACGGCACGGTGCCGGGCAGCACGTCGGGCCGGGACAGCCGCAGCTCCACCTGAAGGGCGGTCAGCGGCTCGGCGACGGTGAGGGCCACCGTGTGCCGGGTGCCCGAACGGCCGAGCGGGGTGACCTCCGCGGTGCCGCGCAGGGCGTGGTCCGGGGCGAGCCCGGTCGGTCCGGGCGAGGGCTGCGCGCTGCCGCCGCCGGGCCGGGCGCTGTCGGGGGAGGCGCTCGGGGAGGCGTCGGCCAGGGCGATTTCGGGGCCGGTGCCGGGGTCGGCGGTGTCCGGCCCGGCCGGGGTGGACGGGGTGCCGGTGGGCCGTACCGTCACCGGCTGCGCGGTGCTGCCGGCGCCCTGGCGGGCCCCGGGCAGGGCGGTGGCGGCCGTGGTGGTGGCGGGGGCCGGGGCGGGCCCGGGGGTGCCGGGTGCGGCGGCGGCCCGGGCGGGTGCCGGGGTGGCGGCGTCCGGGCTGGGGACCGGCGGGCTGGCGCCGACCGACATCCGGGGCTGGCGGCCGACCTGTTGCTGCTCGTTGAGCAGCCAGGTGGTGAGGAGGCTGATCCCGACCACGGTCGACATCGCCATCGCGGCCCCGGAGAACCTCAATGTCGGCAGCCGGAAGCGGCCGCCCAGGGGTTTCGGCCGGCCGTGCCGGCGGACCGGCCGCGTGGCCGTGCCACTCTCGCGGAGCACCACCGTCACTCCTCCCTCTCCGCCTCGCACGGGCGCCGGCAGCTGCGGCGGGGCCCTGAGGATATCAGCGGCCAGCACGCCGTCCGCCAGCCCTCGAGGCGCACCAGTTACGCTCGCTGCGCCCATTCTAGTGACCTGTGGTGCGCGTGAGTTGACGGAGCGTCGGAACGACGCCCGGGCCGGGACTGCAACCCCGTTGCAACTCTTGCCGTCCGCCGTCCGGTACCGCACGCTGGCCTCTAACCCAGCCGCCCCGGAGAGACCGTCTATGCCGCGCGACCCGCTGTCCGCCTCCTCGAACCAGCCGCTCGCCGCCACCCCCACGGGCGGCGAACCGGGCCGGATCGCCGCCGTTCCACCGGTGGTGGAGGAGGTCCTGACACTGCGGATCGCGCTGGACCAGGATCTGGTGGGTGAGGTGCGCACCAGGTTCCGCTACGAGGCCGAGCGCCCGTTCGAGGTGCGGCTCACCTTCCACCTGGGACGTCCCGACGAGGCGGACTGGGTCTTCTCCCGCGAGCTGCTGCGCGACGGACTGGCGTCGCTCAGCGGCCAGGGCGACATCAAACTCTGGCCGGCCTACTGCCCCTGTCACGGCTCCACGCTGCACCTCGCGCTGGACTCCCCGCACGGCAGTGCGCTGCTGGAGGCGTCCAAGCCGCGGGTGAAGGCCTGGCTGGACCGCACCTACGCCTGCGTCTCGGCCGCGGCGGAGGCCGCCCTCGGCCCCACCGACGAGCAGCTCGCCGCCCTGCTGGCCGGCAACTGACCCCGCCCGGGCCGGTTCAGCCGGCCGGCAGCACGACGGTGCCCGCGGCCAGGCCGGCCCGCAACTCCCGGACGGCCGGGGCGGTGGAGCCCGGCAGCAGGTCGTAGGGTTCGGCGGGCGCGCGCACCGAGACCAGGGCCGACCCGGAGAGCCGGTACGGGCGGTGCTCCAGCAGGCCGCCCAGGTGGCGGCGGAGCCGGGAGAGTTCGGCCCGGACGGTGACGGTCCGGCTGCGGTCGCCGAACAGCGCCTGCGCCAGCTGGGCGGCGCTCAGGCCCTCCCGGTGGACGGCGAGCAGCAGCAGCAGTTCGGCGTGGCGCGGGCTCGGCCCGTACGACCAGCCGCCGGCGGCGCCGGAGACCCACAGCTGCGGCTGCTCGGCCCGGGTCAGGTCGAGCCGGATCCTGGTCCCCTCGGCCTGGTCGGCGGGCGCGGTGGGCGGTCCGGCGAGCGGGCGGACCAGCCAGCCGTCGGCCAGCGGCTCGACCGCGCACTCGCCGAGGCCGGGCAGCCGCTGCCGGTCGGCGCCGGCCCAGCCGTCGGCGGGCGGCTGCAGCCGGGGCAGGTCCGGCATGCCGCTGGCGGCGGCGGTCCAGCCGGAGCCGTCCACCACCAGCGCCGGTCCGGTGAACCGGGCCAGCAGCGGGGCCGCCACCGTGCGCAGCCGGTGCAGCGACTCCAGGTGCCGGGCGCGCAGTTCGGTCTCGGCCAGCCGGGCGGCGGTGACGGTGAGCTGGAGCAGGTACGGGGTGCTGGAGTGGGCCGGGCCGCTGAGGTCGATCACCCCGGCCAGCCGGCCGGTGCGCGGGTCGCGGACCGGCGCGGCCACGCAGGTCCAGGCGTGGTGGCTGCGCAGGTAGTGCTCGGCGGAGTGGACCTGGGTGGCGCGGCCGGTACGGGCGGTCAGGCCGATGCCGTTGGTGCCGACCTCGTCCTCGGACCAGCGGGCACCGTGTTCGAAGCCGATGGTGCCGGCGCTGCGCAGCAGCGGGCGGCTGCCCTCCAGCCAGAGCACGTGGCCCTCGGGGTCGGTGATGGCGAGCAGCAGCGGGGTGCCGGCGTCGGGGGTGATCAGTGAGCCGCGCAGGACCGGGAGCACCTGGTCGAGTCCGTTGTCGCGGCGCCGGTGCTCCAGTTCGGCGGCGTCGATCCGGCGGGCGTTGCGGCCGAGTTCGGGGTCGAGGCCGAGGCGGCGCAGCCGGGCCCAGGAGTCGCCGATCTCGGGCCGCTGGTCGTCCTGCGGCGGTGCGTCGGTGCCCGGTTCGCCGCTCATCGCGCGGTCGTAGGCGCGGGTCAGTGCGGCGGCGCCGGCCTGGGGGCGGTGGCCGCGGGCGGGCCGGTGGCTCCGGTGCACTTCGGTCCCCCTGATCGAACTGATCGAGCCGCAGTCTCTGGTTGACAGGGTACGGCCGACTGGCCGGGACATGGCGGGTGAGGTCGAATCGGTGACCCGGCGGGCGGCGCTCGGGCACACTGGTCCGTTCGCTCCGGCGCCGGTCGGGCCCGCCCGGTGGGCCCGGGTTGTCTGTACAACTTTTGCCAGGCGGTTCATCTCGGTGACCCCGGCCGGTCGATCTCCCGTCACCTCGGCGCCGGAGCCTGTCCGCATGAGAGTCATCGTGGTAGGAGCAGGCGTGCTCGGCACCATGCACGCCTGGCAGGCCGTCGAGCGCGGCCATGAGGTGGTCCACATCGAGCGCGAGGCCGAGGCCCGCGGCGCCTCGGTGCGCAACTTCGGCCTGGTCTGGGTCAGCGGCCGGGCCGGCGGCGAGGAACTCGCCACCGCGCTGCGCGCCCGGGAGCTGTGGGAGCGGATCGGCGAGCGCGTCCCCGGCCTGTACTTCCGGGCCAACGGCTCCCTCACCGTGGTCCGCAGCCAGGAGGAACTCGCCGTCGCCGAACAGGCGCTGAAGCTCCCCGACGCCGCCGAGCGCGGCTACCGGCTGCTCGACGCCGACGAGGTACGGGCGGCCAACCCCGCGCTGCGCGGCGACTTCCTCGGCGGACTGTGGTGCGAGCGGGACGCGGCCGTCGAGCCCCGGCTCGCCCAGCCCGCCCTGCGGTCGGTGCTGGAGGCCTCCGGCCGGTACACCTTCCTGCCCGGACGCGAGGTCCGCGAGGTGGTCGGCTCCTCGGCCGTCCGCGACGACCACGGGCAGCTGCACGAGGGCGACCTGGTGATCCTGTGCACCGGCGCCTGGCTCGGCGGCCTGGTCCGCGAACTCGCCCCGCAGTTGCCGGTCCGCCGGGTCCGGCTGCAGATGATGCAGACCGACCCGCTGGGCGAGAGCCTGACCACCTCGGTCGCCGACGGCGACAGCTTCCGCTACTACCCTGCCTTCGCCGGGCCCGCCCTGGAGGCCCTCAAGGCCGCGCAGCCGCAGCCGCCGGTCGCCGCCGAGCACAAGATGCAGCTGCTGATGGTCCAGCGCCAGGACGGCGGCCTCACCATCGGCGACACCCACGAGTACGACCAGCCGTTCGGCTTCGACGTCGTCGAGGAGCCCTACGAGCACCTCGCCGCCGTCGCCGAGGAACTGCTCGGCCGCCCGCTGCCCAGGATCCGCCGCCGCTGGGCCGGCGTGTACGCGCAGTGCACCGACACCACCAGGGTGGTGCACCGCGAGCAGCTCGGCGACGCCGTCTGGCTGGTCACCGGTCCCGGCGGGCGCGGGATGACCTGCTCCCCGGCCATCGCCGAAACCACCGCACAACTCGCCAACCTGTAAGGGCTGTTCAACATGAGCAACGACATCCGCCTGGTCGTCCTGGACATGGCCGGCACCACCGTCGCCGACGACGGCCTGGTCGAGCGGGCCTTCGACGCGGCCGCCGCCGACCTCGGCGTCGCCGCCGGCACCCCCGAGCACGACCGCATGCTGGAGCACGTCCGGGTCACCATGGGCGAGTCCAAGATCTCGGTCTTCCGGCACCTGTTCGGCGACGAGGCCAAGGCCCAGCAGGCCAACCTCGCCTTCGAGACCGCGTACCACGACCTGGTCGACGCCGGCCACTGCGCGGCCCTGCCCGGCGCCGCCGACGCCATCGAGCAGCTCCGCTCGGCCGGCCGCACGGTGGTGCTCACCACCGGCTTCTCCCGCTCCACCCAGGACCGCATCCTCAAGGCGCTCGGCTGGCAGGACATCGCCGACCTGACGCTCTGCCCGGCCGAGGCCGGCCGCGGCCGCCCGTACCCGGACCTGGTGCTGACCGCGCTGCTGCGCACCGGCACCGACTCGGTGCGGCAGATCGCGGTGGCCGGCGACACCGGCTACGACATGCTGACCGGCACCCGCTCCGGCGCCTCGGTGGTGGCCGGCGTCCTCACCGGCGCCCACCGCGAGGAGCGCCTGCGCGCCGACGGCGCCACCCACGTGCTCGGCTCGATCGCCGAGCTGCCGGGCCTGCTGGCCGGCTGACCCGCACGGGAGGATCGCGGCCCGGCCGGGCACAGGTGCCGACCACGCTCGGCGTTCCTGCGGACGCGGTTCTTGACGCGGGGCTGCCACTTCGAGCGGACCTGCTGCTCGATCTTGGCTGCGGCCTGCGG
>NZ_JBEZIR010000181.1:0-12982 GCF_040651175.1 Kitasatospora sp. NPDC048540 | reverse complement strand
ACCCGCTGGAACAGCTCCCACAACTCGTCCGGTACCAGCCGCTCCACGATCGTCACGAGAGCAGCCTACAAGCCCAAATGAGATGGCTTCTTAGACGACCGAGGTGAGCCCGGCGCGGGGGTCATCCGAGGGCGGTGAGTGCGGCGCGGGCCTGCGGGGCCAGGAGCGGGTTGAAGGCGGGGTCGGTGGTGAGCGCCTCGGTGAGGTGGGTGCGGGCGTCCTGGGTGTGGCCGAGGGCGTGTTCGATCTCGCCGAGGTGGTAGCCGAAGAGGGCGTTGTGCCAGCCGTGCGCCCGGGCCGTTCGGGCGAGGGTGAGGGCCTCGGTGTCGGCGCCGGTGCGGTGCAGGGCCCAGGCGAGGGCGTCGGCGACGAGGACGTTTTGGCGGCGGTCCCACTCGGCGCGGAGCAGGCGGACGGCTTCGGCGGGGTCGCCGTGGTCGGCCTGGTACTGGCCGAGGGTGAGGTCGTCGACGACGCCGTTGGCGGCGGCGAGTCGCTGTTCGGCGGCCAGCAGCCGGTACTGCTCCTCGGCCCGGTCGTGGTGGCCGAGGGAGTCGTGGAGTTCGCCGAGTTCGAGCAGGTACTGGGGGAGGGGGACGGCGTCGATGGCGGCGGTGTAGTCGCGTACGGCGTCGTCGGTGCGGCCGAGGCCGGCTTCGGCGCGAGCCTGGCCGGCCAGGGCGGGGGTGTAGCCGGGATCGGTCGCCAGCGCCTGCCGGTAGCCGGTGAGGGCCTCGGCGGTGCGGCCGGAGTTCCGGTCGAGTTCGGCGAGTTGGTACTGGCAGAAGGCCCGGTCGGCGGGGTCGTAGGCACCGTCGAGGGCCTTGCGGAGGGCGGAGCGCGCGTCGTCGGTGCGGCCGTGCTGTTCCAGGTCATAGGCGGCGCGGGTGAAGGAGGCGGTGCCGGGGCGGCGGTCGAGGAGCTGCTGGACGGCTTCGGTGGCGCCCGCGTCGTCGCCGAGCTGGGTGCGGGCGTCGGCCAGGACGGCGTATGCGGGCCAGTGCTCGGGGGAGGCGGTGATGGCCCGGTCGGCGAAGTCGCGTGCCTGGTCGAAGAGGTGGCGGGCGTTGGCGAGGGCGCCGAGGCCGGTGAGGGCGTCGGCGTTGTCCTGCGGGGCCAGGGTGAGCGAGCGGTGCAGCGCTTCGTCGGCCTTGGGATAGTACGACGGGTCCGCGGTCAGCCGGGCCTGTTCGACGTACTCGGCGCCCAGGCGTGCCCAGCCGGCCGCGTCGCCGGGCAGCCGGCGCAGCCGCTGCTGGTCCGCGGCGATGGCCCGGGCCAGCGAGCCCTCGGGGACAGCCGGATGGCCGGCCTGCCGGGCGGTTTCGGTCGAGGGCGGACGGCGTTCGGGAGCGCTTCGGTCCAGTGCCCCGAGCGCCGCGAGGCCGCCGCACAGGGCGATGGTGGTGAGCAGCAGCGGCAGGCGGCGCATGAGAGCCCTTCGATCGTGCACATGGGAAGGTGGCCGGTGGTGGCCGACAGCGGCGCTGTCGGCCACCACGGGCACTGGTCGTCAGTTGGGCTGGTTGACGGCCTTGTCGTACGGCAGCGCGATGTAGGGGAAGCAGGGGCCGAACGGCTTGTCGGCGGCGTTGACCTGGTCACCGGCGGCGAGCGCGCCGATCAGGTGGCCCGGGGTGGCGCCCTCCATGACCTGCAGGGCGATGTCGACGACGTCGTCGGTCAGGCGGCGGCCGTTGGGGAAGCCCTGGAAGTCGCCGTTGAGGATGCCGAGCCGGTCGGGGTTGGCGGTGACCGGGGTGGACATATTGAGGCGCAGTTCCTCGGCGGGGACGAACTTCTTCGGGTTGATGTCCTGGTTCATCAGCTGGGAGTTGAGGTCGACCTGGAAGGGGCCGCCGGTGGCCTTGGCGATACCGGTGAGGAAGATCTCCTGGAGGTCGGTGCGCGGGGTGGCCGGCGCCGGGAGGCCGTAGATCGCCTGGACGAGCTGCGGCACCTCCGGGTTCAGGACCTTGTTGACCACGGCGGGCTGGTTGTGGTCCTCGGACGGCGGCAGGGAGTTGAAGGCGTCCTTGAGCCCGGCCGGAAGGACGACCTCGTTGACCAGCGGGTTGCCCAGGCGGGACACCTGGACGAACTTGCCGGCCGGCTCGGCCTTGCCGGGGCTGAGCTTGAGGGTCTGCTTCTCGGTGCTGGACCAGACCCCGATGACCGGGTTGCGGTTCGGGTCGCCCTTGTACGCCAGGCGGCTCTTGGGCACCTGGATGGAGAGCGAGTTGACGTTGTACCCGGCCAGGGTGTTCTGGCCGACCTCGGAGAGGTTGCCGCCGTAGAGCAGGTCGAAGACCCGCAGGTCGAGGAAGAACGGGTCGGCGGCCTGGGTCGCCACCGTCTGCCCGCCGCCCGGGAGCTGCACGGTGGCCTGGTCGCGCAGCTGCCCGTAGCTGGGCATGGACGCGCGGCCGGTGTCGGACGGCGCGGCGGTGCCGTGCTCGACCAGGGTGACCGGCTCGCAGCCCGGGCGCAGCTCCTGGAGGGTGTAGTACTGGCGGAACAGCAGGGTGGGGTCGGTGAGGTTGTTCACGACGCCGTTGTTGTACAGGAAGGTGTTGGTGCCGCGCTGGTCCTCGGTGTGGAAGGTCCAGCGGTAGGTCAGGTCGGGCTTGCCCGTGCCCTGGGAGTCGATGTTGATGTCGTAGTGCGCGCCGTCGGCCCAGGGGTAGAAGTTCGGGCCGCCGTTGGGCTCCTGGAACGGGAGCCAGTTGGCGACCAGGGTGACGGTGTCCTGGTTGTCGGGGCTGGTGAAGGCGTAGACGTCGGTGTTGTCGACCTGCGGGTCGGCGGCGATCAGCGGGGCCTCGCGGTGGCTGGACGCGGAGCTGACACCCGCCCCGGAACCGAGGATCGCGCTGCTGGCCAGGGCCAGGCTCATGGTGGTGAGGATCGCCGCGGTGCGGGCGGTGGAGCCTCTGCGGGCAGGTCGGCGTGTGACGTTCATGTAGGTGGGGTTCTCGCTTCCGTGACGGGCGTCGTCCGCCCCGCGCCGAGCGGCACGGGGCGGGAATCCGGCTGCGCAGCCGCACTGGGCACTGTGGACCGGATCCCGGCATCGGTTCGTGAGCGGTGGTGGCGCGGCTGGGTCGCCTCACCCCCATGGAGCAGCGATGTCACCCGCTCGGGCCAAGGACATCCCCGCGCGCCTCTTGCAGCCGAGCCGACGCGCTCTCAGCCCTCGCCCGCCGCGGCCGCCGGTGTGACGACCGGGCCGGAGCCGCTCCACTTCTGTTCGATCCGGGCGAACTTCCAGATCAACAGGGCGACGAGCCACGTCGTGAAGAACAGGCCGACGATCACGAACCCGACCGTGTTGAGGTCGAGGCCGGCGATCCAGTCCCAGAACGTGCCGTGCAGGCCGAGCTTGTCGGCGAGCAGACCGAGCAGCTCGACGGTGCCGATGATGAGGGCGACGGCGACCGACAGGCCGGTGATGGTGAGGTTGTAGTAGATCTTGCGGACGGGCTTGGAGAACGCCCAGCCGTAGGCGAAGTTCATGAACGAGCCGTCGACGGTGTCCAACAGGCACATCCCGGCGGCGAACAGCACCGGCAGGCACAGGATCGCGTACCACGGAAGCCCGGAGGCGGCGCCGGAGCCGGCGAGCACCAGCAGGGCGATCTCGGTCGCGGTGTCGAACCCGAGGCCGAAGAGCATCCCCAGCGGGTACATCTGCCACGGCTTGCTGACCGACCTCGTCACCCGGCCCAGCATCCGGTTCATCAGGCCGCGCCTGTCGAGCTGCTCCTCCAGCGCGGCCTCGTCGAGGTGCCCGGCCCGCATCCGCCGGAACACCTTCCAGATCCCGGCCAGGATGACGAGGTTGACGATCGCGATCAGGTAGAGGAACGAGCCCGAGACGGCGGTGCCGATCAGGCCGGTCACCTGGTGGAGGTGCGAGCTGTCGTCCTGGAGCGGGCCGGCGAGGGCCTTCACGCCGAAGGAGAGCAGGACGGCGAGGGCGAACACGACGGAGGAGTGCCCGAGGGAGAACCAGAAGCCAACGGACAGCGGCCGCTCGCGCTGTTCCATGAGCTTGCGGGTGGTGTTGTCGATCGCGGCGATGTGGTCGGCGTCGAAGGCGTGCCGCATGCCGAGGGTGTAGGCGGTGACACCGATCCCGATGCCGAAACTCTTGGTGCCGATGGTGTGGTGCTCGGGCGCGACGACGGCGACGAGGGTGACCCAGCCGATGACGTGCAGGGCGACGATGAAGCCGCCCATCCCTGCCAGGCGCTGCCACTCCTGACGGGTGATCGACGCCACGGCGGCCGCACGGCCGGGTCTCGCGGGATCCTGGACGGGGGTGACGGATGAGGAGGCCATGGGCGTCCTTCCTGCATCAACGGCCGGGACGCCGCACACGGCGCCTCTATCTCGTAGTTGCACTATCACCGCAACTGAGAGTCCGTGTCACGGGGCGCGCCGGGGGCGTGCAGGGGTACGCCACCCGCGCCCCGGCCGGGCCCTGAGTGGGCGATCGGCCGTTCGGGCGCGGCGAACGCCCGTCCGAAGCGGATGGGCCGGGCGAGTGATGCCATCACTCGATCCGGAGTGGTGCCAATCCGCGGTCACCCCCAACCCCGGATGGTGTGCGTCGGGCCGACCAGCCCTCATCCACTTCCCGCCGGGCCGGGCGTCGCCGCCGCGGCAGCCGGCCCCGTCCCCGGAGGCCCAGCGTGGCGGTCCCACAATCCCTCGTCCGCGCAGGCACGGCGGTGTCAGGCGCACTGCTCCTGCTCGGCCTTGCCACGCCTGTCGCCGACGCCCACCCGTTGGGAAACTTCTCCCTCAACCACTACCTCGGCTTCACCGTCCACCCCGACACCCTCGAGGTCCTCGCCGTCACCGACGCCGCCGAGATCCCCACCCTCCAGGAACAGCCGACGGTCGACCGCAACGGCGACGGCACCGTCGACGACGCCGAGCGCACCACCTGGGCCTCGGAGCAGTGCACGCAGACAGCCCGGCACCTCCAGGTGACCACGGATCAGGCCGTGACACCCCTGTCCTGGGGCACGGCCTCTGCGGAATTCCGCTACGAGGACGGGGCGGCGGGCCTGCGCACCAGCAGGCTGGAATGCCGGCTGCGGACCGCACTGGACGTCCCCGCCGCCGGTACCACCCTGCGCGTCGCCAGTGGAATCGACACGAGCCGGGTGGGGTGGAACGAGATCACCGCTCGCGGCGAGGGCACCACCCTCGACCACACGGATGTCCCGGCGCAGTCGGTCTCCAGAGAGCTGCGGGACTACCCGCGGGACCTGCTCGACAGCCCCAGCGGAGTCACCCACGCCCAATTCCGCGCGCGCCCCGGCGGCGGCCCGGGCCCGGCCCCGGGTACGGCCGTCAGGGCCGACGGCTCCGGGCCCACGGCCTGGCTCGCCGACCTCGACGCCCGCCTCACCGAACTCGGCGCGACCCAGCGCCTCACCGTCCCGCTCGGCCTGCTGGCCGTGCTGCTCTCGATCGTGCTGGGCGCCGGGCACGCGCTGCTCCCCGGGCACGGCAAGACCGTGATGGCGGCCTACCTGGCGGGGCGCCGCGGCAGTACCCGCGACGCGGTCACCGTGGGGGCGACCGTCACGGTGACCCACACCGCCGGCGTCCTGGTCATCGGCCTGTGCCTGACCGCGTTCTCCTCCCTGGCCGGCGATCTGCTCCTCGGCTGGCTTGGCGTCCTCAGCGGCGCCCTGGTCGCCGTCGTCGGCACCGGCCTGCTGCGCGACGCGCTCCGGCGCTCCCGCGGCACCGGGCGGCCCGGCAGCAGCCCGTACCTCGGATCGGAAGCCCACAGCGAGCCGGTGAGGCAACTCGCGCACGCGTCAGCCACGCCCACCGGCCACCACGACCACCCGCACCCGCACGACCACGACCACGACCACGACCACGACCACGACCACGGTGACGATGCACACCGGGGCGGTCACAGCCATCGGCACGACCACAGCCACGGTCACCGGCACGGCCTGTTCGGAGGTGGCCACCATCATCACCATGACCCGGCCGTCCCGGGTCGCCGCGGACTCATCGGTCTCGGGATCGCCGGCGGCCTGGTCCCCAGCCCGTCGGCCCTGGTGGTCCTGCTGGGCGCTGTCGCTCTTGGCCGCACGCTCTTCGGGGCGGCCCTGGTGGTCGCGTACGGCCTGGGCATGGCAGGCACCCTGACCGCGGTCGGCCTGCTCCTGGTCCGCCTCGGCGACCGTCTCGCGGGCGCGGCGGACGGCCCGGTCCTCGGCCGACTACGGCGAATCGCACCGTACAGCGCCCTGCTGACGGCGCTGCTCATCCTGACCGTGGGGCTCGGGCTGGTCGTCCGCAGCCTCCCCGCCACTCTGTGAACACCCGTCCCCTGCCGGAGGCCGACCCGTCATGACCGTGAGCACCGCACGCCGATCCCTCGTTCTGTTCTGCCTGGCCCTGCTGGCCGCCCCGCTGCTGGCGGGATGTGGGGCCGATCAGGACGGCAGCTTCGACGCCCAGCCCGGCACGCCGTCCCCGACCTGCATCCAGCACCAGGCGCAGGAGCCGGGCGCCAGGTACACCGGCGGCGAGGAAGCGGATCCGCGGGCGGTCCTGGAGATGATGCGTTTCTACACCGCCAACGGCACCAAGGCGTTCTGCGACGGCAAGCCGCCGACCGACACCGACCGCCGCTGGACCGAGCTGTACGCCACGCTCGGGGGCGACGCGAGCCACATCTCGCCGCTGAAGCAGTAGCCCGGCCCGCTGCCCTCAGCCCGCTTCGCCGGTGTCGACCGTGCCCTTGAGCGCGGCCAGTGCGGCGCGGGCGGCCGGGGTGTGGAGCGGGTGGAAGGCGGGGTTGATCGCCAGCGCGTTCTCCAGCTCGCTGTATGCGTCGGCCGACCGCCCGAGGCTCCGGAGGATCATGGCGCGGTGGTAGTGGAAGAGGGCGTTACGCATTCCGAGGGCCAGCGCCTCGTCGGCCTCCGCCAGCGCCTCCCGGTCGCGGCCGTTGACGTGCAGTGCCCAGGCGTAGGCGTCGTGCATCTCCAGGAACGGCCTTGTCCTCAGGCCCTGTTCGGCGATGGCGAGGGCTGCCTTCGGGTCGCCGTGGTCGGCCTCGAACAGCGCCGCGTCGGTGTCGAGGGCCACTCCGTTGTCGGTGAACAGATTCTGTTCGGCGCGGAACACCTGGTACTGCTGTTCGGCTTCGGCGGTGCGGCCCAAGGACTGGAGCAGCTCGCCGAGTTCGAGGACGTACTCGGGTTGGGGGACCTGGCCGACGGCGTGCTCGAGGTCGGCGACGGCGGCCGGGCTGTCGCCGAGTGCGGCTTCGGCCTTTGCCCTGGCTTCCAGGAGGGATGCGGTGCCGGGGGCGGTGCGCAGGCCCGCCTGTGCATGGGTGAGTGCGCTCGTGGGGTCGCCGTTGTCGAGGGCGAGCTGGCTGAGGTGGTAGCGGGCGAAGGCCTGGTCGGCGGGGGTGTTGGCGTCGTCGAGGGCGCGCTTCATATTGGCGGTTGCCGCTGCCGGGTCGCCGCGCAGCTCCCAGGTGTAGGAGGCGCGGGCCAGTGACGGGGTGCCCGGTTTGAGGTCGACCATGCGCTGGACCGCGTCGAACGACTCGGGGTAGCGGCCGAGTTGGGTGTAGGCATCGGCGAGGGTCCCGTACAGGGTGGAGCTGTCGGGGTTGACGGTGATGGCCCGCTGGGACCAGTCGAGGGCCGCGGTGAAGTCGTGCCGGGCGGCGTCGAGGGCGGCAAGGCCGGCCATGGCGGTGAAGTTCTCCGCCGGATCGGCTTCCAGCGACCGGGTGAGGACGGCTTCCGCCTTCGGGTAGTAGGACGGGTCGGCGGTGATCTTGGCCTGCTGGACGTAGGCCAGGCCGAGGGAGGCCATCGCGAGCGCGTCGCCGGGGACCGCCTTGAGGTGTGCCTGCAGGCCGAGGATGTCCGCGTCCAGGCCGCGGCCGGTTGCGGCCCGGTCGTCGTCCGTACTCCCGGTGGTGGCCTGGTTGCTGCCGCCGTGGGGGGCGAGGCCGAGGCCGCCGGCGAGGAACAGGCCGACGCCGAGCGCGGTGGCGACGGCGGCGGGCAGCAGACGGCGGCGTCGGTTCACGCGGACTCCAGGCGGTGGTCGTGTTCAGGCGGGTGTGGTGCCGGTCGTGCGGCCGGCCGGGATGGCGAAGACCACCAGGTTGGAGAGGTACTCCTGGCTGGCACGGTCGTAGGTGCCGCCGCAGGTGATCAGGTGCAGTCCCGGGTCGGGGGTGTTGCCGAAGATCAGGTCGTCGGGGAAGTCGTCCTTGTCGTAGCTGCGCAGGGCCTGGACGGTGAAGCTGCTGGTGGTGCCGTCGGCGGCGTCGACGGTGATGGCGTCGCCGGGGCGCAGGACCGACAGTCCGGCGAAGACGGCGGGGCCGGTGAGTGAGTCGACGTGACCGACGATCACCGCGGTGCCCGGGCTCCCGGGGGCGGGTCCCTGGCTCCACCAGCCGGCGACCTGGGGGTCGTCCGGCGTGCCGAGGTGTCCGTCGCCCTGGACCTGCAGGTCGGTCAGGCCGCTGTCGACCCCGATCCGGGGTATCCGTATCCGTACCGGCGGCGCCGCCGGTCCCACCGGCGCACGGGGGCCGGCCGCCTCGGACCGCTCTCCTGGTATGTCCCCTGGTATGTCCCCGATGTCCTGGACAGCGGCGGGACCCGTGCGCCCGCGCGAGGTCGCCAGGCTCAGTGTCCCCGCCCCGGCGAGAGCCAGACCGACCACCAGCGCGACGGTCGCTGCCGTCACGCGGCCGGCCCGCTGCGCGTGCCGCGGTCGCCGGCCCCCCGGAGGGAGGGGCCGGCGACCGGGGCGAAGGAGACGGATCACTGCTGGGCGCCGTGCCGGCGGCGCAGTACGAGGACGGCCGCGCCGGTGAGCAGGACGCCGCCGCCGAGCGCGGTGGCGCCGACGACCGGGAAGCTGCCCAGGGACAGGCCGCCGAGGCCCGCGGCGACGCCGCCCGCGGGGTTGTCGGAGACGGCCTGGTTGACGGCGGCGGTGTTCGGCAGCGCGACGTACGGGAAGGTCTTGCCGAAGGCGTGGTCGTTGGCGTTCACGCCGTCACCGGCGGCCAGCGCCGGTACGATCGCGCCGGTCAGGGCCGCGCCCTCCAGGGCCTGCAGCTCGATGTCCACGACATCGTCGGCCAGGCGCCGGCCGTTGGGGAAGCCGGCCAGGTCCTGGCCGAGGACACCGAGGCGGTTGGGCGACGCCGACGGCGGCACCGACATGTTGAGGCGCAGTTCCTCGCCGGGCAGGAACTTGTCCTTGCTCACGTCGGCGTTCAGCTGCTGGGAGTTGAGGTCGGCCTGGATGGGGCCGCAGGCCTTGCAGATGCCGGTGAGGAAGATCTCCACCAGGTCGTTGCGCGGGGTGGCGGGCGCCGGGATGCCGTAGACGCTCTGGATGAGCTTCGGCACGATCGGGTCCTTGACCTTGTCGACCACGGGGGTGACGGTGGCGTCCTTCTCGGGGCTGAGCGCGTTGAAGGCGTCCTTGTACTTGATCGGGACGACGACCTCGTTGATCAGCGGGTTGCCGAGCCGGGAGACCTGCCGGAAGCCCTCGCCGCCCTTGTCGGCGGTCGCGCCCTCACCGCCCTTGCCCTCACCGCCCTTGTCGGCGACGACGGCGGCGCCCTTGCGATCGGTGGTGGACCAGACGCCGATCACCGGGTTGCGTGTCGGGTCGCCCTTGAGCGCGAGGTCCTTCTTGGGGACCTGGATGGCGATGGTGTTGACGTTGTAGCCGCTCAGGGTGTCGTGCCCGGACTCCTTGAGGTTGCCGCCGTAGAGCAGGTCGAAGACCCGCAGGTCGAGGAAGAACGGGTCGTCGGCCTGCCCGGCGAGGGTCTGGCCGCCGCCGGGCAACTCGCGGGTGGCCTGCTGGCGCAGGGCCGCGTAGTTCGGCATCGAGGCCTGGCCCGTGTTCGAGGGGGCCGCGACAGCGTCCTGGAGCAGTGTCTTCGAGGACCCGTCGGCGTGGGTCTCGGTGAGGGTGTAGGTCTGGCGGAAGTTCAGCGTCGGGTCGTCGAGGTTGTTCACGACGCCGGTGTTGTAGAGGAACTGGTTGGCGTCGTCGCGGTAGTGGTTGCTGAACGTCCAGGTGTAGGTGGTGTCGGCACGGCCGTCACCGTCGGCGTCGATCTTGATGTTGTAGCGCGCGTCCTCCGCGAACGCGTAGAAGTTCGGTCCGCCGTTCGGTTCCTCGAAGGGAATCCAGTTCGCGATCAGCGTGACGGTGTCCGGCTTGTCCGGGCTGACGAAGGCGTACACGTCGGTGTTGTCCGCGCGCGGGTCGCCCGCGATCAGCGGCGCCTCGCGGTGGCTGGAGGCGGAGCTCACGCCGGGGGTGAGACCGGCCAGGGCACCGGCGGCGGCGAGGGCGAGGACACCCATCCCGGCCAGCGGCCGCTCGGCGCGGCGGGCGAGCGCGGGAAGGCGGGGCGAACGAGGAGGCTGCATGGTCCGTCTTTCTGGAGGGTGGCCCGGATCGGCGGTCCGCAGCAGGCCGGCGACGGCCGCGCGGACAGGAGTGCCCGCTGCGTCCGGTCGCACGGCACTCCCGGCGGCTCCCCACTCGAGCGGGCGTGCGGCTCGCGCTGGTCCGGGGCCGGCGTGCGGCCTCGGAAGAGTTCGAGGGCGAGCCGTCTGCTGTCCGCGCGATGGTGGTAAGCCCCTCATAAAGTCATCACGGGCGCCCGCGCGGCGCTTACCGAAGTAGCCCATCCGGGACCGGCGAGGCCCACGGCCGAACCTGACCGAGTCGGACAGCCCGAAGCCGACCCGGGCCCTGCACCAGGGCCCCGGATGGGCGGCGAAGACCACCGAGGAGGCGTGACCGGCACGGCGGGCGGCAGCCTCCGAAACCGTCCTCCGCCGTCGACGGTCCCGTGGGGCTGGCTCGCAGTTCGTCCGGCGCCGATCGGCCAGGTCAGCCGAGAGGTGACCGAGGGCGGCAGGCTGACCGGCGGCAATGGGCCGTCTGCGGCCTCGGGAGTGACGCCAACTCAGGGTGCGCCGCCCATGACGCCGGCGAACGGGACCGAACCGGGAACAGCAACCGACGGTACTCGGCCGCGCCCGCAGCCTCCACTCAGAGCCACATGTTGCCCTCGACCGGGGACAGCCGGCGCCGACGGGGAAGTCGGCCTGGCCGCGGCCCTGGAGCTGCCCCGGCGGGCGCCTCTACCCGGCTTCGGGACCTCGCGGCCCCGATGTCCCATCGCCGCCGTCGGCGGCCCCCGTGTTCGCGGGTGCGGCCTGCTCGTCGTCGGTGGCCGCTCCCCGCTCCTCGCGTAGCACGGAGGTCTCCGCCTTGAGGATGCGCAAGGACCTTCCCAGGCTCCGCGCGATGTCGGGAAGCCTCCTCGAGCCGAAGAGCAGCACGACGACGGCGATCAGCAGAAGCAGGTGCCAGGGTTCCAAACCGTTGCGGAGCATTGCGCATCACCGATCCTTTCGGGTCCGGCCGACGCACGGCGTGCCACGCGGGGCCGGCCACCAACGCACCGGGCGGCAACCTCGCCGAGCGCGTCAGTGCGAGAAGACGGGTCCCGGGCGGTCGTGCCCAGGACGTCCCTCAAGGAGTGTTCGGCGCGACGTGCGCTGGGGATTGGTCCCCGCTCCTACGGGCCGCGGGCGCCTGAGAGCGGCTGCCCCCGACCGTCCCGCGCAGCTTCTCCGTCGTGCGAGTACCCCATCCGCAGGTGTCGGGTCCGGCCTTCCCGGATGTCCCGCGGTCCCGGTCCGCCGTGGCCGGATCCGGTGGCGGATGCGAAGCCGTGCGGCGGCGAGGCGACGAGCAGCACCACGAACACGCCCAACTGCGGCGGGTGGCCGTCCGGCCGGTGATGCCGGTGGACGGCCCCCGCGACGAAGGACCCGGGCCTCGCCCGCACCTGCCGCACCTCCGCGCGATGGACCGCCTCCATCGTGCGCCGCTGCGCCGGGTGCGCGGCGCGGCCGATGGCGGCGGTGGACCGGCGCGGTGAACCACGGCGTTGCCGTGTTCGGGTGGCGGTGGCGGGGCCCCGGTCGTCAGCGGGCGGCCGCCGGGGCTCGGGGTCGGCGGTGATCGGGGCCTGCCGGGCTCAGGCCGGTTCGGCCGGTTCGGTGCCCAGCATCCGGCGGACCAGGTGCACCACCCCGCCGGCGGCGACCGCGCCGCCGATCAGGACCACGGAGTACGCGACCACCCAGTGCATGGCGCCGATCCCCGCGTACTGCAGCAGCCACGGCCCCGCCCCGAGCGCGATGCCGATGGCGCGGAGCCGGTCGGGCCGCCGGGCCGAGAGGTGCACCAGCAGCAGGCCG
The DNA here is from genome assembly GCF_040651175.1 of Kitasatospora sp. NPDC048540. Lineage (NCBI taxonomy): Bacteria > Bacillati > Actinomycetota > Actinomycetes > Kitasatosporales > Streptomycetaceae > Kitasatospora > Kitasatospora sp. NPDC048540. The sequence goes on along the minus strand of NZ_JBEZIR010000181.1, from coordinate 644 downwards.
GCCACCGCCACGAGCGACCAGAAGCAGGCCGCCGCGGGCACTTCGTACCAGCCAAGGCCGAGCAGGGTCACCCCGGGACCCAGCATCACGGCGAGCCGCGCCCCGGTCGCGAGGGCGACCGAGGCGGTCTCCCAGCGCCCCCGGCGGCCGGTGTCCACCAGGTCGGGTGGGGCGAGCAGCAGCAGGGCGGCCAGCGCTCCGGTTCGGAGCAGTTCACCGGTGGCCGGCCCGTACCGGCCGAGAATCAGCAGCGCGATGCCGAGATCGATCAGGGCCGCGAACGCCGCCACCGCCCGGGCCGGGCGCCAGCGGCCCGCTGTCGCGCAGAGCAGCGCCACGATCCAGGGAACGAACATCACCACGGCCATGACGGCCTGAACGGCGAGCATGCCAGGACGCGTGCCCGAGGAGTAGGCGGCGAACTGGACCAGGCCCGGCAGGCCGGATATGCGCTCTCCCGCCGCCAGGGCGAGTGCGACCGGGGCGGCGGCGGCCAGCATCCGGCCGGCCGGATGGGCCGAGCTGATCCGCAGCCGTAGGCGCAGGGCGTGGGAGGCGAGGTCGAGGCGTTCGCGCAGGACCGCGCGACCGCTCAGGCCTTCGGTGGCCTCGGCGAAGGTGGCGGCGATGTCCTCGCCGTGCAG
>NZ_JBEZIR010000180.1:0-13694 GCF_040651175.1 Kitasatospora sp. NPDC048540 | reverse complement strand
TTCCTGGATCCGATCCGGCCGTACAGCCATGTTGTGATGATCATGCTGGTTCCGCTGCTGGCGGCGTGCCTGCGGCAGCTGCGGCGCAGTGGGGAGTTCTCGGTCCGGGCGGGGGTGCTGCGGGGGCTGGGGTTCGGTGCGGTGTTCGGGCTGATGTTCCTGTGGTACTCGGGCTGGTACCTGTGGGCGGCGCCCGGCGTCCTCCTGCTCGCGCTCGCGGTGTTCCCCTGGCGCCGCGGCGGGACGGCGGTGCTGCGGGCCCTGCTCCTGGCCGCCACCACGGCGGTCTCCGCGGCGGTGGTGGGCGCGCCGCTGCTGTACGAGATCGTCAAGCTGGGCGCCGGGGTACCGGACCGCTACGCCTACCTCGGGGTGTACGTCGATCCGGCGTACGTGCTGGGCTGGGCCTCGGACCGGTCCGGGACGCTGGACTTCCACACCTGGCCGGTGGCCGGTGAGCTGGCCGGCCAGACCGGGTTCGCGCTGCTGCTGATCGCGGGTGTGGGGCTGGGCATCGGTCTGGGGCTGAGGAACATCGCGGTGCGGGCGGCGGCGGCGACGCTGGCGGGTGCGTGGCTGATGCGGTTCTGGTTCGCCTCGCACATGGCGCACAACAAGGCGATCCAGCTGTACCCGCGGACGACGTGGATCATCATGTACTGCCTGATGATCCTGGCGGTGCTGGGCCTGATGGCGGCGGTGGACCGGGGGACCGGCTGGGGCAACCGGGTGCTGGCCGCCAGGGGCTCGACCCAGGTGATCCCGGGCCGGGCGGTCCGGCGGCTGGCGGCCGGCATGGTCTGCGCGCTCGCGCTGTTCGCCACCATGAGCGCCTCCTGGTCGGTCAACCGCTACCTGCCGGAGGACCCCTCGAAGGGCACCATGGGCCTCGACGCCTGGCGCGCCCACACCGTGCAGCGGCCGGACGGCAGCTGCCCCGCGCACTCGCCGGTGCCCGTCTGCGACCCGGTCGACATCTCCTACTTCGGCCAGGACGCGGACGACGACAAGGACCTGTGGTGCGGCGGCGTCCCGGCCGGCGACTGGCCCGCGGTCTGCGGCCGCAAGGCCCCGTGGGACAGGTGACCCGGACGGCCCCGATTGGCTTTCCGAACGCCAGGTGTGGCAGTATGTCCAAGTTGCTCGGTTGAGTGCCGATGCTGCGCGCCTCCCGTCGGGAGGACCGGAAGCGAGTCCCATGTACTCGTCGTTCCCGTGATGGCCGTTCATGTGTTCACGTGCTGTATGTGAATGCAGTGGTGTGTAGTCGACACCGCGGCAGCTGCGGGGCGGACGTACGGGAATCTTCCGGGAAGCGTGTGCGGGGCCTCGATCCGGCGCCTGGTGGGTGCAAGACCTGCCGAACCGGCGGAAATCTGATCCAGGGGGAACCCTGATCGGATTTTTTGCAAGCGGGAGTGCGACACGCCCGACCGCGTGGGTCGGACGGCAACCACCCAGGGGCGCCACCGGACCAGTCCACCCGGACGAATCCGGCAGTAGAAGCAGCAGACGAGACAAAGGACTACTGAGTAGCCATGGCGGGACAGAAGATCCGCATCCGGCTCAAGGCCTACGACCACGAGGTGATTGACTCCTCGGCGAAGAAGATCGTCGAGACCGTCATTCGCACTGGTGCGCAGGTCGCGGGCCCGGTGCCGCTGCCCACTGAGAAGAACGTGTACTGCGTCATCCGCTCGCCGCACAAGTACAAGGACTCGCGCGAGCACTTCGAGATGCGCACTCACAAGCGTCTGATCGACATCCTCGACCCGACCCCGAAGACCGTTGACTCGCTGATGCGCCTCGACCTTCCGGCCGGCGTCGACATCGAGATCAAGCTCTGAGAGGCGCGACGAAGATGGCAAAGCAGATTAAGGGCATCCTGGGCGAGAAGCTCGGCATGACCCAGGTCTGGGACGAGAACAACCGGATCGTTCCGGTGACCGTCGTCAAGGCCGGGCCCAATGTCGTGACCCAGGTCCACACCGCCGACAGCGCGAGCGGCTACGACGCCGTGCAGATCGGCTTCGGCGAGATCGACCCCCGCAAGGTGAACAAGCCCCTCGCGGGCCACTTCGCCAAGGCCGGTGTCACCCCGCGCCGCCACCTGGTCGAGCTGCGTACCTCGGACGCGTCCGAGTACACCCTCGGCCAGGAGATCACCGCTGAGCTGTTCGAGGCGGGTGTCAAGGTCGACGTGACCGGCACCTCCAAGGGCAAGGGCTTCGCCGGTGTCATGAAGCGTCACAACTTCAAGGGCCTCGGCGCCGGTCACGGCACCCAGCGCAAGCACCGTTCGCCCGGTTCCATCGGTGGCTGCGCCACCCCGGGTCGCGTGTTCAAGGGCATGCGGATGGCGGGTCGGATGGGCCACGAGCGTGTGACCACCCAGAACCTGACCGTGCACGCCGTTGACGCGGAGAAGGGCCTGCTCCTGATCAAGGGCGCAATCCCGGGCCCGAACGGCGGCCTCGTCCTCGTCCGCACCGCGGCGAAGGGGCTGTGAGGATATGAGCACCATTGACATCCTGTCGCCGGCCGGCGACAAGGCCGGCAGCCTCGAGCTGCCCGCCGAGATCTTCGACGCCAAGGTCAGCATCCCGCTGATGCACCAGGTCGTCGTGGCGCAGCTCGCTGCCGCCCGTCAGGGCACCCACAAGACCAAGACCCGTGGCGAGGTCCGCGGCGGCGGCAAGAAGCCGTACCGCCAGAAGGGCACCGGCCGCGCCCGTCAGGGCTCGACCCGTGCGCCGCAGTTCGCCGGCGGTGGCGTCGTGCACGGTCCCGTGCCGCGTGACTACTCGCAGCGGACCCCGAAGAAGATGATCGCTGCCGCCCTGCGCGGTGCGCTCACCGACCGGGCCCGCCACAACCGCATCCACGTCGTCACCGACGTGGTCGCGACCGAGGCGCCGTCGACCAAGGCCGCCAAGGGTCTGTTCGGCAAGATCACCGACCGCAAGAACGTCCTCCTGGTCGTCGAGCGTGCGGACGAGCTGGGCCTCAAGTCCGCTCGCAACCTGCCGAACGTGCACATCCTGGACGCCGGCCAGCTGAACACCTACGACGTGCTCGTCTCCGACGATGTGGTCTTCACCCAGGCTGCCTTCGAGCGTTTCGTGGCCGGTCCGGCCGCGTCCGCCAAGGCTGTTGCCGCTGAGGGCGAGCTCGAAGGGAGCGCCGCCTGATGGCTGCAGAGATCACGAGCAAGACGTACACGGACCCGCGTGACGTCCTGGTGAAGCCGGTCATCTCCGAGAAGAGCTACTCGCTCCTCGACGAGAACAAGTACACGTTCATCGTGTCGCCGGGTGCCAACAAGACCCAGATCAAGCAGGCCGTCGAGGCGGTCTTCTCGGTCAAGGTCGAGGCCGTCAACACGCTCAACCGTCAGGGCAAGCGCAAGCGCTCCAAGACGGGCTTTGGCAAGCGCAAGGACACCAAGCGCGCCATCGTGACGCTGGCCGAGGGCAACCGCATCGACATCTTCGGTGGTCCGGCCTCCGCCTGACGGGGTCGTGATCGTCGATAAGGACGAGGACGAAAATGGGTATCCGCAAGTACAAGCCGACTACGCCGGGCCGCCGTGGCTCCAGCGTGGCCGACTTCGTCGAAATCACGCGGTCCACGCCGGAGAAGTCGCTGGTTCGCCCGCTGCACAGCAAGGGCGGCCGTAACAACGCCGGTCGTGTCACCGCTCGCCACCAGGGTGGCGGCCACAAGCGCGCCTACCGCGTGATCGACTTCCGTCGTCACGACAAGGACGGCGTGCCGGCCAAGGTCGCTCACATCGAGTACGACCCGAACCGCACCGCGCGCATCGCGCTCCTGCACTACGCGGACGGCGAGAAGCGCTACATCATCGCCCCCCGCGGCGTTGCTCAGGGTGACCGGATCGAGAACGGCCCCGCGGCCGACATCAAGCCGGGCAACAACCTGCCGCTGCGCAACATCCCGGTTGGTACCACCATCCACGCGGTGGAGCTCCGTCCCGGTGGCGGTGCCAAGATGGCCCGCTCCGCCGGTGCCGGCATCCAGCTCCTCGCCCGTGAGGGTCGCATGGCGCACCTGCGCATGCCCTCCGGTGAGATCCGCCTGGTCGACGCCCGCTGCCGCGCCACCATCGGCGAGGTCGGCAACGCCGAGCAGTCGAACATCAACTGGGGCAAGGCCGGCCGTATGCGCTGGAAGGGCGTCCGCCCGACCGTGCGTGGTGTCGCCATGAACCCGATCGACCACCCGCACGGTGGTGGTGAGGGTAAGACCTCCGGTGGTCGTCACCCGGTCTCGCCGTGGGGCAAGCCCGAGGGCCGCACCCGTCGCCCGAACAAGGCGTCGGACAAGCTCATCGTGCGCCGCCGCAAGACCAACAAGAAGCGCTAGGAGCAGGTCAGATGCCGCGCAGTCTCAAGAAGGGCCCCTTCATCGACGGCCACCTTCTCAAGAAGGTGGACGCGCAGAACGAGGCGGGCACCCAGAACGTCATCAAGACCTGGTCCCGTCGTTCCGTGATCTTCCCGGCCATGCTCGGCCACACGATCGCGGTTCACGATGGCCGCAAGCACGTCCCGGTGTTCGTCACCGAGTCGATGGTCGGCCACAAGCTCGGCGAGTTCGCCCCCACGCGCACCTTCAAGGGGCACGTGAAGGAAGACCGCAAGTCGAAGCGTCGCTAAGCGTCGCGAGCTTGAGCGCCAGCAAGACTCAATGACTTACACCAGCAAGGGGACAACCATGGAAGCCAGGGCCCAGGCGCGGTACATCCGCGTCACGCCCATGAAGGCCCGCCGCGTGGTGGACCTCATCCGTGGCCTGAACGCCACGGAGGCCCAGGCGGTCCTGCGTTTCGCTCCGCAGGCCGCAACCGTGCCGGTCGGCAAGGTGCTCGACAGCGCCATCGCCAACGCCGTGCACAACTACAACCACAACAACGTGGACGACCTCGTGATCTCCGAGGCGTACGTTGACGAGGGCCCGACCCTGAAGCGGTTCCGCCCGCGTGCCCAGGGCCGTGCCTACCGGATCCGCAAGCGGACCAGCCACATCACCGTGGTCGTCAGCAGCAAGGAAGGGACCCGGTAATGGGCCAGAAGGTTAACCCGCACGGGTTCCGCCTCGGCATCAGCACGGACTTCAAGTCCCGCTGGTACGCCGACAAGCTGTACAAGGACTACGTCAAGGAAGACGTTGCCATTCGTCGCATGATGACGAAGGGCATGGAGCGGGCCGGCATCTCGAAGGTCGAGATCGAGCGCACCCGCGACCGCGTCCGCGTCGACATCCACACCGCGCGTCCGGGCATCGTCATCGGCCGCCGCGGCGCGGAGGCCGACAAGATCCGGGGCAACCTGGAGAAGCTGACCGGCAAGCAGGTCCAGCTGAACATCCTCGAGGTCAAGAACCCCGAGCTGGACGCCCAGCTCGTGGCTCAGGGCGTCGCGGAGCAGCTGTCCTCCCGCGTCTCCTTCCGTCGCGCCATGCGTAAGAGCATGCAGTCGACCATGAAGGCCGGCGCCAAGGGCATCAAGGTCCAGTGCTCCGGTCGTCTCGGCGGCGCCGAGATGAGCCGTTCGGAGTTCTACCGCGAGGGCCGTGTGCCGCTGCACACCCTTCGTGCGAACGTCGACTACGGCTTCTTCGAGGCCAAGACCACCTTCGGCCGCATCGGCGTGAAGGTCTGGATCTACAAGGGCGACGTCAAGAACATCGCCGAGGTCCGCGCTGAGAACGCTGCTGCCCGCTCGGGCAACCGCCCGGCCCGCAACGACGCCCGCCCCGCGCGTGGCGAGCGTGGCGGCGCCCGTGGTGGCGAGCGCGGTGGCCGTGGCCGTCGCCCGCAGGGCACCGAGGCTTCGGCCCCGGTGACCGAGGCTCCGGCTGCTGAGAACACCGGAACGGAGGCCTGACCCCATGCTGATCCCTCGTAGGGTCAAGCACCGCAAGCAGCACCACCCCAAGCGCCGTGGCGCTGCCAAGGGTGGCACCGAGCTCGCGTTCGGCGAGTACGGCATCCAGGCCGTCACCCCGGCCTACGTGACGAACCGTCAGATCGAGTCCGCTCGTATCGCGATCACCCGTCACATCCGCCGTGGTGGCAAGGTCTGGATCAACATCTACCCGGACCGCCCGCTCACCAAGAAGCCGGCCGAGACCCGCATGGGTTCCGGTAAGGGTTCGCCCGAGTGGTGGATCGCGAACGTGCACCCGGGTCGGGTCATGTTCGAGCTGTCGTACCCCAACGAGAAGGTGGCTCGTGAGGCGCTGACCCGCGCAGCTCACAAGCTCCCGATGAAGTGCCGGATTGTCCGGCGCGAGGCAGGTGAGAGCTGATGTCGGCCGGCACCAAGGCTGCTGAGCTGCGCGAGCTGGACAACGAGGGTCTCGTTGCCAAGCTCCGCGAGGCCAAGGAGGAGCTGTTCAACCTCCGCTTCCAGGCGGCGACCGGGCAGCTCGACAACCACGGACGGCTCAAGCTCGTCCGTAAGGACATCGCGCGGATCTACACCCTGATGCGCGAGCGCGAGCTGGGCATCGAGACGGTGGAGAACGCCTGATGACTGAGAACACCAACGAGACGCGCGGTTTCCGCAAGACCCGTGAGGGTCTCGTCGTCAGCGACAAGATGGACAAGACCGTCGTCGTCGCCGTCGAGGACCGCGTCAAGCACGCTCTGTACGGCAAGGTCATCCGCCGTACGAACAAGCTGAAGGCGCACGACGAGCAGAACGCTTGCGGCATCGGCGACCGGGTCCTCCTGATGGAGACCCGCCCGCTGTCCGCGACGAAGCGCTGGCGCGTCGTCGAGATCCTCGAGAAGGCCAAGTAACGAAGCCGATGTGGTACGGCCGTATGTGCTCGATGTCGAGAGACGATCGAGTGAGCAGCGGCCGGCCCGTCGACTCTCGTTGACGATCAGGAGAAAGCTGTGATCCAGCAGGAGTCGCGACTGCGCGTCGCCGACAACACTGGTGCCAAGGAGATCCTTTGCATCCGTGTTCTCGGTGGCTCCGGTCGCCGCTACGCCGGTATCGGGGACGTCATCGTCGCCACCGTCAAGGACGCGATCCCCGGCGGTTCGGTGAAGAAGGGTGACGTCGTCAAGTGCGTCATCGTTCGCACCGTCAAGGAGCGTCGTCGTCCGGATGGCTCGTACATCCGTTTCGACGAGAACGCTGCGGTTGTTCTGAAGAACACCGATGGTGACCCCCGTGGCACCCGCATCTTCGGCCCGGTGGGCCGCGAGCTGCGTGACAAGAAGTTCATGAAGATCATCTCGCTGGCGCCGGAGGTGCTCTAACCCATGGCGAACAGCATGAAGATCAAGAAGGGTGACCTGGTTCAGGTCATCACCGGCAAGGACCGCGGCAAGCAGGGCAAGGTCATCCAGGCCCTGCCCGCCGAGAACAAGGTCCTCGTCGAGGGTGTGAACCGGGTCAAGAAGCACACCAAGCCGGGCCCGGGCACCCAGGGTGGCATCGTCACCGTCGAGGCCCCGGTGCACGTCTCCAACGTCCAGCTGGTCGTTGAGAAGGACGGCAAGAAGGTCGTCACCCGCGTTGGTTACCGCTTCGACGACGAGGGCAACAAGATCCGCGTTGCCAAGCGGACCGGTGAGGACATCTGATGTCTGAGACGACTGTTGAGAAGGTGGCCCCCCGCCTCAAGGAGCGTTACAACTCCGAGATCAAGGGCCAGCTGCACGAGCAGTTCTCGTACGAGAACGTCATGCTGATCCCCGGCCTGGTCAAGGTCGTGGTCAACATGGGTGTCGGCGAGGCGGCCCGTGACAGCAAGCTGATCGAGGGCGCGATCAAGGACCTGACCGCGATCACCGGCCAGAAGCCGGCCGTGACCAAGGCCCGCAAGTCCATCGCGCAGTTCAAGCTGCGCGAGGGTCAGCCGATCGGCGCCCACGTCACCCTCCGTGGTGACCGCATGTGGGAGTTCGTGGACCGTCTGGTGTCGCTGGCGCTGCCGCGTATCCGTGACTTCCGCGGCCTCTCGCCCAAGCAGTTCGACGGCCGTGGCAACTACACCTTCGGTCTCACCGAGCAGGTCATGTTCCACGAGATCGACCAGGACAAGGTCGACCGTCAGCGCGGTATGGACATCACCGTCGTGACCACCGCTCAGACCGACGATGAAGGCCGGGCGCTGCTGCGTGCCCTGGGCTTCCCGTTCAAGGAGGCGTGAGCATGGCGAAGAAGGCCCTGATCGCAAAGGCCGAGCGCAAGCCGAAGTTCGGCGTGCGGGCCTACACCCGTTGCCAGCGGTGCGGTCGTCCGCACTCTGTCTACCGCAAGTTCGGCCTGTGCCGTGTGTGCCTCCGTGAGATGGCGCACCGCGGCGAGCTGCCGGGTGTGACCAAGAGCTCCTGGTAATCCGGGCGCGCTAGGCACACAGCTACGCGACGCAGTGGTGCCCGGCCCCCCACTTTTGGGTCTCCGTTCGGAATCCCGTAAGGTGGTGGGGTCGGGCCCCCTGCCGCGGCATCTCCTATAGGTGCTCGCGGCTCTCTCACGAGGGCTCGCACCCAGTCTTACTACGCCGCAAGTCCCCTGCGCTTGTGCCCCTTTCGCACTCTTTTGCGAGTGCGCGGAGGGGGACCTGGCGCGGAGAAACTGTGGCGAGAGAGGCCTGAGGCCATCATGACCATGACCGACCCCATCGCAGACATGCTCACGCGTCTGCGTAACGCGAACTCGGCGTACCACGACACCGTGGCGATGCCGGCCAGCAAGATCAAGGCGCACGTCGCCGAGATCCTGCAGCAGGAGGGGTACATCTCCTCCTACAAGGTTGAGGAGCCGGTTGAGGGCGAGGTCGGCAAGAAGCTGACCATCGAGCTCAAGTTCGGCCCGAACCGTGAGCGCTCCATTGCCGGCATCAAGCGCATCAGCAAGCCGGGTCTGCGTGTTTACGCAAAGTCCACCAACCTGCCGAAGGTGCTCGGCGGCCTGGGCGTGGCGATCATCTCCACGTCCTCGGGTCTCCTCACCGACAAGCAGGCCGCCAAGAAGGGCGTAGGCGGAGAAGTTCTCGCCTACGTCTGGTAATTCGGGAAACGGAGGTACAGCAATGTCTCGCATTGGACGGCTGCCCATCCCGGTTCCCGCCGGCGTGGACGTCACCATCGATGGCCGCGAGGTGTCGGTGAAGGGCCCCAAGGGCTCCCTCACCCACGTCGTCGCCGCGCCGATCGAGATCGGCAAGGGCGAGGACGGCACTCTGCTCGTCTCCCGCCCGAACGACGAGCGTCAGTCGAAGGCCCTGCACGGCCTGTCGCGGACGCTGGTGGCGAACATGATCACCGGCGTGACCGCGGGCTACCGCAAGTCGCTGGAGATCAGCGGTGTTGGTTACCGAGTCGCTGCGAAGGGCTCCGCCATGGAGTTCCAGCTCGGCTACAGCCACCCGATCCTGATCGAGGCCCCGGAGGGCATCTCCTTCGTGGTCGAGTCGCCCACCAAGTTCCACGTGGACGGGATCGACAAGCAGCTGGTCGGCGAGGTTTCGGCCAAGATCCGCAAGCTGCGCAAGCCTGACCCGTACAAGGCCAAGGGCGTCAAGTACGCGGGCGAGGTCATCCGCCGCAAGGTCGGAAAGAGTGGTAAGTAAGCGATGAGCGTCTCTGTCAAGATCGGCAAGGGCAACGCCTACAAGAACGCCGCCCGCAAGCGCCGCGCCATCCGCGTTCGCAAGCGCGTCGTCGGCACCGAGGTGCGTCCGCGCCTCGTTGTGACGCGCTCGAACCGTCACATGGTCGCCCAGGTCATCGACGACGCCAAGGGTCACACCCTGGCGTCGGCGTCCACCCTCGATGTTTCCATCCGTGGCAACGAGGGCGACAAGACCGAGCTGGCCAAGAAGGTCGGAAGCCTGGTCGCCGAGCGCGCCAAGGCCGCCGGCATCGAGTCGGTCGTCTTCGACCGCGCGGGCAACCGGTACGCCGGCCGCATCGCCGCCCTGGCGGACGCGGCCCGTGAGGCCGGGCTCGACTTCTAAGCCCGCTCGTCGGCCTAGTCGACGGACGTAATCGAGAGAGGTAATTCCAATGGCTGGACCCCAGCGCCGCGGTAGCGGCGCCGGCGGCGGCACCGGCGGTGGCGAGCGGCGTGACCGTAAGCGTGACGACCGGGGCAACGCTCCCGCCGTCGAGAAGACCGCTTACGTTGAGCGCGTCGTAGCGATCAACCGTGTCGCCAAGGTTGTCAAGGGTGGTCGTCGTTTCAGCTTCACCGCGCTGGTCGTGGTGGGCGACGGTGACGGCACCGTGGGTGTCGGATACGGCAAGGCGAAGGAGGTTCCGGCCGCCATCGCCAAGGGCGTTGAGGAGGCCAAGAAGAACTTCTTCAAGGTCCCCCGTATCCAGGGCACCATTCCGCACCCGATCCAGGGCGAGAAGGCCGCCGGCGTCGTGCTGCTGAAGCCGGCGTCCCCCGGTACCGGTGTTATCGCCGGTGGCCCGGTGCGTGCCGTCCTGGAGTGCGCCGGCGTTCACGACATCCTGTCGAAGTCGCTCGGCTCGGACAACGCGATCAACATCGTGCACGCCACCGTGGCTGCCCTGAAGGGCCTCGTGCGCCCCGAGGAGATCGCCGCCCGCCGTGGCCTGCCGCTGGAGGACGTGGCTCCCGCCGCTCTGCTGCGGGCGCGTGCTGCAGGGGTGAGCGCCTGATGGCTCGCCTCAAGATCACGCAGACCAAGTCCTACATCGGTAGCAAGCAGAACCACCGTGAAACCCTTCGTTCGCTTGGTCTCAAGCGGATGAACGACGTGGTCGTGAAGGAGGACCGTCCCGAGATCCGCGGGATGGCCCAGACTGTCCGTCACCTCGTCACGGTCGAGGAGGTTGACTGACATGGCGGACAATCCGCTGAAGGTCCACAACCTGAAGCCTGCCCCGGGTGCCAAGACCGCCAAGATCCGTGTGGGTCGTGGTGAGGGTTCCAAGGGTAAGACCGCAGGTCGTGGTACCAAGGGCACCAAGGCCCGCTACCAGGTTCCGCAGCGCTTCGAGGGTGGCCAGATGCCCCTCCACATGCGCCTGCCGAAGCTGAAGGGCTTCAAGAACCCGGCCCACAAGCAGTTCCAGGTCGTGAACCTGGACAAGCTGGCCGAGCTCTACCCGCAGGGTGGCGAGGTCACCGTGGCCGACCTGGTCGCGAAGGGCGCCGTTCGCAAGAACGAGCTCGTCAAGGTCCTCGGCCAGGGCGACATCGCGGTGGCGCTGCAGGTGACGGTCGACGCCGTCTCCGGCTCCGCGGCCGAGAAGATCACCGCCGCCGGCGGCACCGTCACCGAGCTCCTCTGAGCCTGCTGACCATCGAGCCCCGCACTTCCCGAAAGGGGGGTGCGGGGCTCGCTGTATTTGTGGGCGAATTGTGTGCCAAAACCGGGCAAGCCGTCCCCCGTCAGTGGGGGAGCGGCGGCTCAAGCTTCTGCCTGATGCCCGTGCACTGTTAGAGTCCGTGGAGTTCCCTTGTACGCTGGCGCCAGGCTTGCCTGTGCCGGCCCCTACCGGGGCTCGCAATCCACTCTCCCCATTCAGGACCGACCCTCCCGCCGACGATGTGCGGGAGGCGCAGGAGGCACCGTGCTCAGTGCGTTCGCGCGGGCGTTCCAGACGCCCGACCTGCGCAAGAAGCTGCTGTTCACGCTGGGCATCATGGTGCTGTTCAGGGCGGGCGCGCACATTCCCGTACCGGGCGTCAACTTTGTCGCCGTGAACCAGTGTCTGCAGGACAAGCCGGGCGGCCTGTTCGCCCTGGTGAACCTCTTCAGTGGTAACGCGCTGCTCCAGCTGACGATCTTCGCGCTCGGGATCATGCCGTACATCACGGCCAGCATCATCCTCCAGCTCCTGACCGTGGTGATCCCGCGGCTCGAGGCGCTGAAGAAGGAGGGGCAGGCCGGTACCGCGAAGATCACCCAGTACACCCGCTACCTGACCATCGCGCTCGCCGTGCTCCAGGGCACCGGCATCGTCGCGACGGCCTCCAGCGGCGCCCTGTTCAGTGGCTGCGCCTACGCCGACCAGGTCGTGCCGGACCAGTCCGTCTTCCGGATCGCCACCATGGTCATCACCATGACCGCGGGCACCACGGTGATCATGTGGCTCGGTGAGCTGATCACCGACCGCGGCATCGGCAACGGCATGTCCATCCTGATCTTCACCTCGATCGCGGCCGGCTTCCCCGGCTCGATGTGGGCGATCAAGCAGTCCGGCACCATCGGCGGCGGCTGGGTCGAGTTCTTCGCGGTCATCGCGGTCGGCATCGTCGTGGTCGGCCTGGTCATCTTCGTGGAGCAGGCGCAGCGCCGGATCCCGGTGCAGTACGCGAAGCGCATGATCGGCCGGAAGGCGTTCGGCGGGACCTCGACCTACATCCCGCTCAAGGTCAACCAGGCGGGTGTGATCCCGGTCATCTTCGCGTCCTCGCTGCTCTACATCCCGGCGCTGGTGGTCCAGCTCACCAACAGCCAGGCGGGCTGGGCGACCTGGATCCGGACCAACTTCGTCAAGGGCGACCACCCGGTCTACATGATCACGTACTTCGTGCTGATCGTGTTCTTCGCTTTCTTCTACGTGGCCATCTCCTTCAACCCCGAAGAAGTTGCCGACAATATGAAGAAGTATGGTGGGTTCATCCCGGGGATCCGGGCCGGCCGACCGACGGCCGAGTACCTGAACTACGTGCTCACCCGTATCACGTGGCCGGGTTCGCTCTACCTGGGTCTGATCGCGTTGATCCCGATGATCGCCCTGGTCGCCTTCGGACAGCAGACCAACTTCCCGTTCGGCGGCACCAGCGTCCTCATCGTCGTCGGCGTGGGCCTCGAAACTGTCAAGCAGATCGAGAGCCAACTCCAGCAGCGTAACTACGAAGGGTTCCTCCGCTGATGCGAATCGTCCTCGTCGGGCCTCCCGGGGCCGGGAAGGGTACTCAGGCGCACGTCCTGGCCAAGACCCTGTCCATCCCGCACATCTCCACCGGAGACCTGTTCCGCGCCAACATCAGCCAGGGCACCCCGCTGGGGCTCGAGGCGAAGGCGTACATGAACGAGGGCCGTCTGGTACCGGACGAGGTCACCATCGGGATGGCCAAGGACCGGATGCTCCAGGCGGACGCCGCGGGCGGCTTCCTGCTCGACGGCTTCCCGCGGAACATCGGCCAGGCCAAGGCCCTGGACGAGTTCCTGGCCGAGCAGGCCATCTCCCTGGACGGCGTGCTGGACCTGGAGGTGCCGGAGGACGAGGTCGTCAACCGGATCGCCGGGCGCCGGCTCTGCCGCAACGACGGGGGCCACGTCTACCACGTGGTCTACAACCCGTCGAAGGAGGAGGGCGTCTGCGACGAGTGCGGCGGCGAGCTGTACCAGCGTCCGGACGACACCGAGGATAAGGTGCGGACCCGGCTGGAGGTCTACCACACGGAGACCGAGCCGATCATCGACTACTACGCGCAGCAGGGCCTGCTGGTGACCATCCCGGCCCTCGGCAAGGTGGACGAGGTCACCGCGCGGGCGATCGCCGCGCTGGAGAAGAACAAGGACGCCTGAGCGTCCTCGCAGGGCCAGTGAGACGGCCGGGGCGCCCCGCACGGGGCGCCATGGTCGCGGACTGGATGTACGAGAAGCTGACCGAGGAGTACGTGCTCGACCCGGTGAACCGGGAGTTCCTCACCGGC
>NZ_JBEZIR010000179.1:0-13788 GCF_040651175.1 Kitasatospora sp. NPDC048540 | reverse complement strand
TCGGCGCGCTGGACGGCGGCGGCGTGGGCCTTGATGACCTCGTTGGCGCCGGCCAGTTCGGCCAGGGCGGCGCGGGTTCCGGCGAGCGACTCGCCCTGGTCATCCAGATGCAGGACTTCGCCGGCACTGCCGCGAGCGATCCGCTGCTGTCCTACACCGTGACCACCACCCCGAGTCCGTTGAAGGCGTCGCCGGAGAATCCACAGGCGCCCGAGGAGATCGGGGAGGTGGTGATCTCGGTGTCGCGGCAGAGCGGTACGCCCGCGGATGTGAAGTCGATCCGGGTGAAGGTGCCGGCCGGCGTGATGTCGCCGGACCTGGCGACGGATCTGGCGAAAGTGACGCCGAGGATCACCTTGGCCGGTTGGAGCGCCCGGTTGGACGCCGCGGCGAAGGAGTTCGTGTTCTCGCCGGCAGCGGATCACACGCCGGTCGGCCCAGATCTCGGGTTCACGATCCAGCTGTCGGACATCCCTATGAGCCGTAAGGTCGGGACGGCGCCGATCACGGTGACGGAGTCGTCCCGGACCGGCAGTTCGGCGTTCCAGGACCGGGTCACGGTCTTCAACCTCGGGAAGTTCCCGGCCGACTTCTATCTGCGGAACTTCCTCTGCGAGCCGTCGATCATCCAGAACGGCGGCGACGTCAAGCTGACGTGGGAGCGTTCCGCGAACGCGAAGTACGACCTCCTCTACCCGGGCGTCGAACGGGACGTCACCGACCGCAGCAGCCTGGAGCTGGAGGGCATCAAGGCCGACACCACCTTCTACCTGCGCGCCACCACCGGCGACCCCTCCAACCCGGTCGTCCGGATCGTCTCAACCCAGGTCACCGTCCTCAAGCCCGATCTGGACATCGGCAGTCTGACGGTCGCGGGCGTCACGACCCTGCATGGCGAACTCGTCGTCAGGCAGAGCGCCGACGCCTTCGTGACCTGGGAGTTGGCCGCTCTCGGCTCGGACACCGTGGGGGAACTGCGGCAGCGCTGGACCGCCCCGACCTCCGGATGGGTGACCGTGACCGTCCGCAACGGCTCGGGAAGCAGCAAGGCCGAACTCTGGAGCGGCGCCCCGGGCTTCAACGCCCACGCGCACTGTCCGCCGGGCACGGAGGGAGCATCCGCGATGCTTCCGGTCAAGGCCGGCCAGGACTTCGGGTACGCACTCAGCCGGGGCAGCAGCGGCAACCGGATCAAGGTCGACTGGGTGGGCATCGGTGTGGACACCCGCAAGCCGGTCTACCTCGGTGCCACCGACGGCGGGCCGATGTGAACGCGCGGGGGCCGCGGCGCACGGCCGCGGCCCCCTTGGAGCTGTGGTGCCGTGGTGCGCGACGGCGTCAGGAGATGTTGAGGGCGGTGTCGTCGATCACGAAGCTGGTCTGCAGGGAGCTGTCCTCGGCGCCGGTGAACTTGACCGTCACGCTCTGGCCCGCGAAGGCGGAGAGGTCGTAGCTGCGCAGCACGTAGCCGGTCGCCTTGTTGAGGTTGCTGAAGGTGGCCAGGGTGGTGGAGCCCGCCTGGACGGTCAGCTTGTCGTAGGCCGTGGAGGCGGTGGTCTCGGCGGAGTCGATGTGCAGGTAGAAGCTGAGGGTGGCGTGGCAGCCCTGCGGGAGGGTCACCGTCTGGGCGAGGGAGTCGGTGTGGGTGGAGCCGTACCCGTCGAGCCAGGCCTTCCAGCTGCCGGCGTGGGCGGCCTGGGAGGCGCTGTTGTCGACGACGCCGGAGCTGGCGGTCCACGGGGCGGCGCTGCCGGTCTCGAATCCCGCGTTGCCGAGCAGCTGGACCGGGGCGCAGTCGCCGCCGGTGCCGGTGACCGTCCAGGTGAAGCTGGTGGAACCCGCGGCGCCGGTGGTGTCGGTCGCGGTGACTGTGACGGTGTAGGTGCCGGCGGTGGTGGCCGTGCCGGTGATCAGGCCGGTGGCGGAGTTGACGGACAGGCCGGCGGGCAGGCCGCTGGCGGAGTAGCTGAGGGTCTGGCCGGTGGCGGAGTCCGTCGCGTGGATCTGCAGGGAGGCCGAACCGCTCTGCGCGGTGGTCTGGTTGCCCGGGTTGGTGACGGTCACGGTGTTGCCGGAGCTGGTGCCGTTGGTGAAGGCGGCGGTGCCGTTGGGGGTGCCGAGGCCGGTCGGGCCGTCGTACCCGGTGGCGGCGGTGCAGAGGTAGGACGGCGAGCAGCTGCCGTTGGCGCCGCTGGTCACGTCGTAGAGCGAGGAGGTGTGCGCGTACGGGTAGGAGGCGGGGCTGGTGCCGGCGGCGGGGGCACCGGCCAGCGCGTAGACGGCGGCGATGATCGGGGCGGAGGCGCTGGTGCCGCCGTAGACGTTCCAGCCGCTGCCGCCGTAGGTCTGGTAGACGGCGACGCCGGTGGCGGGGTCGGCGACGGCGGAGACGTCCGCGACGGTGCGCCTGGCGCATCCGCTGTCGGTCTGCCAGGTCGGCTTGGCGTCGTACGCGGAGCAGCCGGAGCCCGCGCCGTTGCCGCCGGAGCTGGTGCCCCAGACCTTCTCGGTCCAGCCGCGGGCGCTGGAGTTGCGGCTGAGGCTGGTACCGCCGACGGCGGTCACGTACTTGGAGGACGCCGGGTACTCCGCGCCGTAGCCGGAGTCACCGGAGGAGACGGTGATGGCGACGCCCGGGTGGTTGAAGTACGCGGTGTCGGAGGCGGTGTCGGTGGAGTCCTCGCCGCCGCCGTAGCTGTTGGAGACGTACTTGGCGCCCAGGCTGACCGCGGTGTTCACGGCGGCGCCGAGGTTCTCCATGGTCGCGCTGTCCGCCTCGACCAGCAGGATGTGGCAGTTGGGGCAGACGGCGCTGACCATGTCGACGTCGAGCGAGATCTCGCCGGCCCAGCCGCTGTCGGCGGTGGGGTAGCTGGTGCCGCCGCGCTGGTCGACCTTCTTGAAGCAGCCGTTGGCGGTGGTGCAGGCGGGCAGCCCGTACTGGGTGCGGTAGGCGGCGAGGTCGCTCTCCGCCTTGGGGTCGTCGTTGGAGTCGACGATGGCCACGGTCGCGCCCGCGCCGGCGGAGGCCGGCAGGTTGTAGGCCGAGGTGAGGTCGGCCGGACCGTAGCCGGACGGCGTGGCGTCGGGTGCCAGCGTCCGCTGCTGGACGAGGTCGGTACGGGCGAGCGCCAGGCAGGCCATCTCGCCGGGGTGGCTGGGGGCCGCGCAGACCCGCCTGGTGCCGACGGGGGACTGGGCGCCGGTGTCGGTGGCGGTGGCGCTCGGGGCGGCCACGGCCAGGAGGCCGGTGGCCGCCATGGCCAGGGCCGGGAGCCCGGCGAGGAGTCCGCGGAGTCTGGGCAGGTGCGGGCTGCCGCTGGGGGAGTGGGAGCGCAAGAGTCGACCCTCCGTGGGGTGAGGGCGCGGCCGGTCCCGGCAGGGGTGTGCGCCGGTGCTGGCCCGTGCCCGTGCTGACGGATCTCGGCATGTGCAGACCGGCCGCGGCTGGTGGCCGGGAGCCGGTCCGATGCGCTGTACGGGAGTGGGGTATCGCAGTCGACTGTCAGGGGCCTGACAGCATGCTGGGCGCGCCAAATGGCTTACCCGCCGGGGCAGTTGTTCGGCTGCGTGGCTTCGACGCTACTGACGGCCGTGGCGGCGCGGCAAGGCCGGGCCGCCAGCCTTTGCCGGGCCTTGTCCATGGCTTGCCAACCGCGTGGCGCGGGCGGCCGCACCCGAGGGGGCGGGCCCGGCGCCGCCTGCCCGCGGACTCCGACGCACCGCTGCGGGACCTGTCCCCATCCGGCCGAGGGGTACAGCTTCCGATCCGGCGCGAACGCGTGATCCAATGAGTCCATGGGGGATATGCGAAAGACCTATGGGCCGCTGGAACTCGTCTCAGGGCGTTGGGTGGTGGGAGACTCCCACCGGCCGGACGGTTGCTGGGTGGAGTTCCGAACAGAGGGAATGGTCCGGTTCGAAGGCGGCGCCGAGGACGAGGTGATTCCCTGGTCCAAGGTCATGCTCGGGATCGGTATCCAGATAGGGCACGGGACGAGGGGATCGGCCTCTGAGGGTGAGCTCGGGTTGACGGGCATACTCGGCGGCCTCCCCGGCCCCTTCAAGGGACGCGGGGGTGGCCACCTCAGCATGACCCTCCGCCACCCGTACGAGGACCGGAAGCTGACCTTCGACCGGCACGCCGCCTGGTACAAGCCGACACACATCCTGCTCCTGGCCGAGCTGATGACGCAGACGGTCGCTGCCGGTGACGCCCACCGGCTCGGCGATGCCGACTGGCTCGCATGGGCGGTCGGTCGCCTGGAGCTCGTGACGTCCTGGCCGATCGGCCGTCAGCCGGCGGCGGTGGTGCAGGCGGCGCTGAAGGACGAATGACTGTCCGGTCGATCCGGCGACTCGCTGGTACTCCATCCGTAGCGGGGCTGGTCGCGTCATCGACCGGGGGCCGGTGGGGCGTTCGAGGGCGGTGTTGACGGCGAGGAAGGGGTGCGCGAGGGGGCCAGGGTGACCCGGCGGCGCACGTTGCTGCTCTCGTCCGGTCCCGTCGGCGCCTTCGAGCCCTGGAACGTCTCCTCGACCGTCCAGCGGCTTCCCACGAGCTCGACCAGCTGGAGAGCAGCGCCGGGGCGAGGGACAGCGGTAGTGGGCCGGCTCGCCGGTGCTGCGGTTGCGGCGGATCGTCAGGTGCTGATGGCCGCCCGTCGGGGGCGGCCGCGGTGCGGGCGACGGGCTCCCAGTCGTAGTGGCGGTGCCCCTTCGCGCCGTGTGCGACCGTCAGCCGCTCGAACTCCTCCGGCCGGCAGGCAGGGACCACGTTGCGGCCTTCGGCCACCACAGGGCCGTCTGTCTTCGCACACCGATGATCGGCGCTGGCTGCACCTGTCTGAGCGCCGGCAACATCGCTCCTTACGGCTGGAGCGTCAGTAGGGTGGCCTCGGCCGGGGTCCCTCCGAGAAGTACGTCCGGATCAGCGAGATCTCGGCCACGCGGTGTCGGCCGGACAGGGCCGATTCGGCGGCCTGTCGGTCATTGAACGGCCGGTATTCGCGGCGGTGTTGGGTGGCACCTTCGAAGGACTGCTCGTTCGAGAGCAGGGGGAGGGACTGCTGGTCGCCGACCATCGTGATGACGAGGTAGTCGTCCGTCGCGGGGTCGACGTAGTGACGGCGCTCGGCGGTGTAGCCGGAGCCGGATGGAAGCGGCGCCGGGGAGCCCTGCCAGCCCTGGGCGGTGAGTGCTTCGTGCCACCTGCGGGCCACATCCTGGAGCCCGCCGTCGAAGGTCACGTACAGTGCCGTCTGCCGCTGGCAGAACACCGGGAGAGCAGAGTCGGAGTCGAACTCGCGATGCCCCCGGAGGCAGCGGTCCAGGGTCGCGTCCCCCAAGGATCTGGGCGAGCCCGGGAGCGCACCGGATATCTCGGACAACCGACGGTCCAGCTCCACGGACGCAGTCCGGCTGGCGGCCGCCACCTGGGGTGATCGCGCGACACCCCCGATGCCCGGCCAGATCGGGACGTAGCCCCAGTACGCCCCGGCGGCAACCACAGCTGTGGCTAGCACGCCGGCACCGATGGCCAGCCTTCTGCGCCGCCTGTGTGATCTCGTTGTGGCCATGCGGCGATGCTGCCATTCATGCGTCTCGACTGCGTCACGACCGCGTCCTGATGGCATACGGGCCCCTTGTGAGGCGGGCGGCGGGATCGGCGGAAGACCTGGAGACGCGGGCCCCGACCCGGCCGCCCCCGGGCGCGCCGCCGTACCGTGCACGTGTCGGGACCGTCCGCGGAGGAGCACGGCGTGCCGCGGCGGTGCAGTGCCGGACACTTCGGACGGTTGGTCATAGATTGTCCGCTCACGGGAGTGAGTGGCGGGATGAGCCGCCGGTCGGTGCTCAGGTCGGGCGTGGCCGTCGGCCTCACCGTCGCCGCCGACGGGTCCGCCGCCGCGGGGTTGGCGGCCGGGCGCGCCGCGGCCGCGGTGGCGCGCGGCTTTCCGCAGCCGCCGGTGACCACCCCGGCACCGGCGCCGGGCGCGGGCGGCCGGGTCCTGGAACAGGTCCTCGACGTCCGGTTCACGGACGTCCTCGTGCCGAGCCACGGCCGGCTCACCACCCGCACCTACAACGGCGCGATCCCGGGGCCGACGCTGCGGGCACGGGCCGGGGACACCCTGCAGATCACCCACGTCAACGGCTTGCCGCCCAACCCGCCCCACCACGGCGGCCACAACACACCGCACCGCCCCGACACCGGCATCACCTGCACCACCTAGTGCCCGCACCGAGGCCTCGGCGATGCCCTCCACCGCGCCCTCCGCGGCGGCCTGCAGGCCGACGGCCAGGGCGACCGCCTCCTCGTCGTCGATCACCCACGGCGGCAGTGCCGCTCCCGCGGCCAGCTGGTAGTCGCGGTCCACACCGTGCTGCGACTCCACCGGGTAGCCCAGTTCGCGGAGCCGGTCGATGTCGCGGCGCAGGGTGCGGATCGAGACGTCCAGCCGATCGGCCCGTGGTCGTCGCCCGGCCAGTACCGGTGGGCCTGGAGCAGGGAGAGCAGCCGCAGCGTTCGGCGGCTGGTGTTGGCCATGGATCCGATCCTCCCGCTATTCAGGTCAGAAGGTGACCGCTATGGCTCCTAACGTTGACCTTGTCGACGGAGCAAGAAACCACGGAAGGCGGAAACCCCCCATGAGCGAGACCCTGACCGTCAGCGAGTCCACCACCGACGCGCCGGCCGCGACCGGCGAGCGCGCCGACCTGCTGGCGGCGCTGGCCAAGCAGCGACACTTCCTGCGCTTCACCACCCGTGACCTCACCGATGAGCAGGCCGGAGCGCGGACCACCACCAGCGAGCTGTGTCTGGGCGGCCTGATCAAGCACGTCGCCTCGGTCGAGCGGACCTGGGCCGCGTTCATCGTCGACGGCCCGGCGGCGATGCCCGACTTCACCACCTGGACCGAGGCCGACTTCGCCCGCCGGGCCGACGAGTTCCGGCTCCTGCCCGGTGAGACGCTCGCCGGTGTGCTGGCCGACTACGACGAGGTGGCCCGCCGCACCGACGAGCTGGTCATCACCCTTCCCGACCTCGGTGCCACCCGGCCGCTGCCGAAGGCGCCGTGGTTCGAGCCGGGTGCGCAATGGTCCGTCCGGCGGGTGCTGATGCACGTCGTCGCCGAGACCGCCCAGCACGCCGGCCACGCCGACATCATCCGCGAGGCGATCGACGGCGCGAAGAGCATGGGCTGACCACCCGGCCGCCGCGGGGCACTCGGCCGGCGTCGCTGCCGGCGCGCGCCGAGTGCCGACGGCCGGTTCCTACCGGGTGACGGGCGGGCTCATCCGGACCTCGTTGCCGCAGATGGTGATCTCCGCCGGCTTGCCACTGCGGTCCACCACCGGAACCCGGACTCCGCTGCCGTCACCTGGCGCGGCCACCTCGGCGGCGCCGGCGGTGACGAACACGCAGTTGCCGCTGTCGGGCCCCTTGCCGTTGAACTCGGAGTAGCGCAGGGCGATCACCACCTTCGTACCCGCGCCCAGCGCCACCGGAGCGGGGCTGCCCGTTCCGACCCCGGTGGCCTGTGGGCCCTTGCCCAGGTGGAACTCGAGCTTCGGGTACCCGGTCAGGGTGCAGCTGCGGGTGCCGGCGTTGACGGCGACGAGTTCGGCGTTCGCCGGATCCTTGGCGCCGGTGCCCGTACCTGCGTCGGTGAGGCGGGTGAGGGTCCACCTCAGGTCCTGGGTGGAGCACTTGGGCGCCTGCGAGCTGTCGGAGCTCCTGGCCGTCGTGACCGCGCCGGTGGACGGCGCGGCGGACGGGGCGGCGGCCGGAGCACCGGACTGGCCCGCGACCGGTACGACCGACACCGGCGCGACCGCAGCAGTCTTCGGCGGACTGGCTGTGGAACCGGAACTGCAGGCCGTCAGGCCGAGCCCGGCACACAGCACGGGAACGGAGACCGTCAACAGAGAGCGCGAACGCATGGATCCCCCCGGATCGTCAGGACGGCCGGCGGGCCACCTCCGCCCGGTCCGGTCGTGCGTTGTCGGAAGTGAGGACACCATGACAGCTGCGCCGGTTGCGATGGACACGAACTTCCCGGGATGAACCTCAACCCTCCTGGCGCCACCCGGCCACCGGCCGGGCTCTCGGGCTCACAGTTCGATGTCGGGGTGCAGTCGGGCCACGGTCCAGCTGCGCTGACGTCGGACGGTGAGGGTCGTGATGGTCAGGAAGGCGAGGCCGAAGCCCGCCAGCGTGGCGATGTCCCGCAGCAGGTGGGAGGTGAGACCTCCGGAGATCGTCACGCGCAGGCCGTCCACCAGGTAGGTCATCGGCAGGAGTGGATGGATGGCCTGGAAGAACGCGGGGGTGGTCTGCATCGGGTAGAGGCCGCCCGAGGCGGTGAGCTGGAGGATCAGCAGGACGAGGGAGAGCACGTCCCCGACGGCGCCGAACGCGGTCCGCAGGCAGTGGTCGACGGCGACGAAGGCACCGGCGCCGACCGCGAGCAGCGCCACCGTCTGCAGCGGTCGTAGCGGGTGGAGTCCCAGGGTCAGGTCGACGACGCCGTACAGGACGAGGGCGCCGATGACGCCGAGTGCCGCGCCGGGGAGCCAGCCCGCGACGGCGATTGTGGTGGAACGGGTGCGGTCGGCCAGCGCCCGCCGGTTGACCGGCCGCAGCAGGAGGTAGGCGAAGAGCCCGAACACCCACAGGGCGATGCCGAAGAAGAACGGGGCGAGCCCGCGTCCGTACACGCCGGCGGGGTGCAGGTTCGAGCGGTCGATGCGCACCGGGGTGCCCAGGACCTGGGACGCTTCGGCGAGTTGGTCGTTGCTGAGTTCCGGGATCTGCGCCTTCCCGTTGCCGATCAGGTCGGCGAGCTTCGTCGCGCCGTCGTGCGCCTGGTCGGCGGCGGTCCTGAGCGTGCCGGATCCCTGCTGCAGGGTGGCGAGGCCCGCCGTAACGGTGTCCGCGCCGGCGGCCACGCGCTGCGCGCCGGAGTCGATCAGGGCGAGGGGGGTCCGGGCGTCGCGGATCTGCTGCTGGAGCGCGGCGGTCGACGCCCGGATGTCGGTGGCCTGTTGGAGGGTCTTGTGGGCGTTGCCGGCCGCGGTCGTGGCGCGGCTGTCGATCTGCCCGGCCGTGTCGTCCACGGTGGTGGCGTCCCGTAGGGCGAGTTGGAAGAGCGGGTCGTTGCGGAGTTCGGGGTGCGCGTCGGCGAGGCGGCCGAGGTCGGTCACCGCTGCTGCGGTACCTCGCTTGACCTGGCCGGTCCCGTCGTGAACTGCGTCGAGGCCTTGGGCCGTGAGGCTCGCCGCGTTCACCAGCGCGTCGGCCGCGGTGGGGAGTTGCTGGGCGGCTGCCTTGTCGAGTGCGGCGGTGGCCTTGTCGACCTGGGCGGCGGCCTGGCTGATCTGTTCTGCACCGTCGGCGAGTTGGGCGGAGCCGGTGTGGAGGGTGGCGGTGGCGTCGGCTGCGGCCGAACTTCCCTGCTGGGCGATGGTGGTGGCGTTCACCAGGGCCTGTGCCCCGTCCGCCGCCGTTCCCAGCTTGGCGCGGACGTCCCCCAACTGGCCGTAGATGCCCCGGACGTAGGCCTCGTGGGCGGCGGAGTTGACCTGGTCCTGGAGCTTGGACTGGACGACCTCCGTCATGACGCCCGCGATGTAGTTGTTGGCGTCGTTGAGCTCGATGTGGATCGCCGCCTGCAACGGCTGCTGGTCAGGGCCGGTGGCGAGCCTGGCGCTGAAGTCGGCCGGGATGTGGACCGTGAAGTAGTAGCGGCCGTGCTCCAGGCCGGCGCGGGCCTCGGTCGCGTCCACGAATTTCCAGTCGAAGTCCCGCGATGCCTTGAGTTGTTGGACCAGTTGGGCTCCGGCGTCGACGCGCAGGCCCTGCCGGGTGTCGGCGGGCCGGTCCTGGTCGACCACCGCGACGGGGATCCGATGCGTCTTGCCGTACGGATCCCAGTTCGCCCACAGGTACATCGCCCCGTAGAGCAGCGGGATCAGGCACAGCAGCAGCGGCACCCAGCGGCGGAGCGGCCCGCGGAAGCTCCGCAGTTCCAGCAGGGCCAGCCTGATCGCGGTCATGCGCACTCCTCGGTGACGTGCGGTGCCGGGCACTGTTGTGTGCGGCCTTCCTGGCCGGTCCCGGGTAGGCGGTTGCGGCTCAGCCGGGGCAGCGCCACCAGGGCGGGCGTCGGGTCGAGCGCGCCGGGCGGGTCGCAGGCGCCGGCCAGCACGGTGCACCCGGTGGCGCACACCCGGCTCAGTGCCTGCCACAGGCGCGTATGGTCGGCGGCCGGGCAGCTGCGGTCCACGTCGTCCACGACGATCGCCGCCGGCTCCGCGGCCAGTGCCAGGGCGACCGCCAGCAGGAGCCCGTCGGCGGGGGACAGGTCCCGGACGAGCTCGCGGCCAGGTACCTGTAGGTCGACCACCTCGAAGGCGTCATCGATGCGACGCCACGCCGTCTTGGGCGTCAGGATGCGCCGTTCGGCGATCAGTTCGCTCACGCGGAGTCTGCCGTCGAGACCGACGGCGGGCTCCGCGCGGGCGACGGCGACCAGGTCGCGGACCTGTCGTTCGGCACCGGGCAGCAGGTGTCCGCCGACCCGCACCGCCCCCGAGTCCAGCCGCATCCGGGCGGCCAGCGCGAGCAGCAGGGACGTACGCCCCGACCCGCCCGGGCCGTGCACCACCAGCAGGCCACCCGCCCCGACCCGCAGGTCCAGGCTCTCGAACACCGCTCCTCGCGGTCCGCACACGCTCACGCCGCGCGCGACCACCTCAACACCGGGAATCCTCACCTACCGTCCGGTATCCCGGATCGGCCGCATGATGCTGTAAGCCGCGTCACAACTCTGCCGACTCCGGGCCGTCAGCACCCGGTTCACGGACGGCTTGACCTTCACTCCGGAGGGATCAGCCCGTCGGCGGGCGAGCTGGATTGCGCGCAAGGGGGACCAGGTTGCGAGGCGGTCGGGTGCTGCGGTGGAATCGGGCGGGCTGTGCACCTGCGGCCCGGACGGGGAGGGATCGGTTCATGGACGGGACGACGGCGCTGGACGGCGTGCTGCAGCAGGCGCACCTGGTCCGGGTGAGCTCGGTGAGCCGCTCCGGGGCGGACGGAGAGATCCGGGTGGACCTCTCCGATCCGGCGGAGTCGGCCCGGCTCAGGACGGCCATGGCCGTCGAATCGCTGCCCGGGTTCCACTGCATGTGCCTCGGGGACGTCCGCTTCGAGGTGTTCGACCGGGACGGTGGGCGGCTCGCAGTCGTCGTCCTGCACCATGGGGCGACACTGAGATGGGGGCAGTGGGAGAGCGACGCCGTCCTCGCCGACGGCCGCCCGCTCCTGGCGTGGCTGGACGGGCACGGCATGCCCGGCCCGATGCAGCAGTTCGAGGCCGACCGGCTACGGGCGGAAGAAGGGGCCGAGGAGGAGCGCAGCTGGCTGGCCGCGATGCCCGCCGGACTGGAGGGGACCGCCGACCGGATCCTCGACCTCTCCCGCACCGGCGGCAGGCCCTCCTCCGAGTTGCTCGTGGAACTCACGGACCGACTACAGCTGACGTTCCCCGACCCGGTGGAGCGGGTGCTGGCCCTGCTCGAGTGGTACGGCTCCGGCAGCGGGCGCTGCTCCGGCTACCCCGTCCACGAGGGCGTGCCCGGCGAACTGCTCGGCAGGGTGCCGATCGCCGACCTGCTCGCCGCCCTCGCCGACCCGCGGGCCGAGGAGCGGCACGACGCCGGGGCCGTGCGGCACCTGGTGGGCTGGAAGACCCGCCCGCGCCAGAAGCGGGACGTCGCCGGCCTGCCCGAACCGCTGCGCGCCCGACTGCTGGCGCACGCCCGCCGCTCCGGAGACTCCGACAAGCAGAGCCGCGCAGAACGATGGTTGGCAGCACCCCCGCGAGCCTGAGACCCTCCGGAGCGTCCGGCGCCCGGCGAAGGCGACGTTGTCGGCAACACGGCCGTGGGCGGCACGGGTCGTAGTCGCCGGAGACTCACCGAGCCCTGCTGCACCAGACCCGAGATCAATCTGACCGGCCGTCCCGGGCCTGGTCAGGGCGGGCCTGTATAAGCGCAGCGTTGGCCGCAGCGCCGTCCACCAGCGTTCTCCTCTCGAGGCCCTCGGACGGCAGACCCCCGCCGAGCTGTTCGCCGCCGCTCTGACAGCATGACACCTGCGGCGTTGCGATGATCATGAGAATCCACCAACTGCGAGGGGATCGGAGCGGGATGCACGGTACTGGAGCGGAGGTCGACGGCGCGCGCGGGGTGTTCGCAGTGGACTCGACTGCCCAAGGCGCCGCACCGGGGGGACTCGACGTCTTCCGGCGCGGGTGGGAGACGCAGGTCGGTGACGACGTCTTTCAACTGCCGGCCTTCAGCACGGATACGATCGGTGACTTCCGGGTCAGGGGCAATGTGGCCAAGGTGCACGGCGCGGCGATCGCCGATCTTCACGCCGCGTCGGCCACCCGGACCGCGGACGTCCCGGGCGGCGATCAGGACCTGGTTGCCATGTACGTCGTGCGGCGCGGCGCATGGACTCTGGAAGGCCCGCCCGGCTACGGCGACCGGACCGTGTCGGCTGGGCAGTTCCTCGTCCGGCACCTCGGGCGCCTGACGGCCTTCGAGACGACGGCGCACCTCACGGCGAAGTTCCTCGTCCTGCCCCCCGGCGAGCTCAAACCCCTACTCGGGACCCGGGTCATCACCGGGCCGGCGGACTCGGCCGAGATGCGCTTGCTGACGGCACTTACGGACATGATCCACATGACCGTGGTCGACCTCGGCCCGGCCGGTGTGGCGGCTGCCCAAGGCACCCTGGTCGAGCTGGCCAAGGCGGTGGTGAAGGGCCGGTTCGACGACGTGGAACCCCGGTTGGCTCCCGCGCTCACCCAGGCGGCCAAGGACCTCGCGGACCGTCGGCTCGCCGACCCCGAACTCTCTCCGGCCGTGCTCGCACGTGAACTCAACGTCTCCGTCCGTACGCTGCACCGGGCATTCGCCGCGGTGGGTGAGCAGGTGACCACCTACATCCGCCACCGGCGACTGCATGAGGCCCGGCTCGCCCTCGCCGCGCCGTCAGGGCGCCTGAGCATTTCGGAACTCGCCGCACACTGGCAGTTCGCGGACGGCAGTCACTTCACCCGGGCCTTCAAGAAGCACTACGGTCAGACTCCCACCGAGTACGCCCGCTCGACCGGCGCAGCCTCGCTCTCGCCGAACCGGCACCCGCCGGGCCACGGGCCGGCCGAGAACGCGTGACCAGAGGTACGGCCGCAGTTCAGCGGATGCCGACGCCGATCCGGAAGCCGGTGACGATCTGGGCGAGGGTGTCGTGCCTGCACAGAGGCACCGGCGCCACCAAGGTTCGCCGGGAGGGCCGAAGCTTGCACCGGCGGTCACCCTCGGGGGTGACGATCAGCGGGGTGACCCACCCGACGAGCGCATGCGGCAGGTCCAGTACGGCAGGACAGGTGACCAACGAGGCTCCCCGGCTGGTTGCTTGAGACGTGAGACATCTCGCTCAACACCGCCCGGGCGCCTCGTCCGTTCTGCCCTTGTGCCGCCTGCCCGCCGCCCGCAGGGGCGGTGCGCCGTGCGGGTCAGCGGGCGATCGAGATGGCGAAGGGTGTGAATCCGTCGGCGCGGATGACGTGCGGGACGAAGAGGATGGCGGCCTCGGTGGCGCGGGCGGTGCGGATTGCGCCGAGGTCGGTGATCCAGTCCTGGTGCCAGCCGAGGTCGGTGAGCAGGTCGCGGACGGTCTGCTTGGCCTGCGGGTCGTCGCCGGAGAGGAAC
>NZ_JBEZIR010000178.1:0-14337 GCF_040651175.1 Kitasatospora sp. NPDC048540 | reverse complement strand
AGATCGTGCAACGCGTACCCCGCACCACCCACACCGCCGTACCGGATCTCCGACCACGCAGCGATCGCCGCCGGGAACCCCGGCGGATAGACACCCGACATCCCCTTGCCGTCCATCAGCGAGGTCGCCATGTCGATCAGGACGCTCGGGTCGCCCTCCTGGCCGCCCAGCGGCCACGGGGTGCCGCGCAGGGCGACCACCACGCCGCCGGCGATCACGCCGGTGGACAGGCCCGCGAGCGCTGCGCACACCAGCCGCTTCACCAGCTGGTGCCGCAGCGCCGAACCCCGGTACGCGGTGTACACCAGCAGCGCCAGCAGCGGCAGACCGAGCAGCGCGACGTACTGCTGGAGCTTGGCGAGACCGCTGACCTGACCGATCCGGTTCAGCGGGTTGACGCTGATGTGCCGGCACAGGAAGGTGTAGCCGAGCGCGGCCGCGATGCTCACCAGGGCCTCGGCGCCGATGAGCACCCAGCGCCGGGAGGTCCAGGAGGTGCGGGCGGGGCCGTTCACCGCCGCGGTCCCACCGCCCGGCCGAGCCGCCTCGTGGCCGGCACCATCGGTGACGGCGGGGGCCAGATCAGTCATGTGATGTTCACTTCCGTCAAGCGGTCTACGTCGCGGCGGGGCGGCCAGGCCGGATCCGTCCGGCCGGCGCTGCGGATCCACGAACATCCCACCAGCCCCCAGCGGCGAGGCTAGCAGGGACGCGCCCGGCAGCCGTCGGGGCGGGTCGGTGCGGGGTGTCCGGACCGGTCCGGGCCGTCCCGGATTGTCCCATGGCGTACGACCTACCTGCCACCGGCGCGGCCTGCGCGGCCCACCCGGGGACCCGGTCGCGGGGCTTCCCGAATCGCCCCGGATGGTGGCGCAATTCACGACCGATACACACCCAATGCCCGAAATTCACGGCGCCGTGAAGGCGCCGAATTCACCGCGTCCGCATCGAATCGATAACGGCTGCCGATCGGCTGCGGCAGCCAAATGCCGGTGCCTCCTTTGTGGAGATCGGGTGTGAGAACATCAGTCCGGTGCCGTCCCGCGCGCCCGCTTCAGACCAGAGGCCACAGGAGCTCCAGAGCATGTTTCGCAAGCGCGCCCCCCTCCGAGAGCGAGCGACACTCGCGAGCAGGTGGAGCAACACCAATGGCATGGGCGCGCTTCGGCTGGTTTTCGCGACGGCGGTGATCTTCTCCCACGCGCCCGGCCTCGGGTACGGGCGCGACTACCCCGGCGTTCATTTCAGCCGGGGCCAGACCAGCCTCGGACCAATGGCGGTCTGCGGTTTCTTCGTCCTCTCCGGACTGCTGATCACCCGCAGTGCCCAGCGGCTGAGCGTGGGCCGGTTCATGTGGCACCGGCTGGTGCGGATCATGCCGGCGTTCTGGCTGTGCCTGGCGGCGACCGCGTTCGTGGTGGCGCCGATCCTGGCCCACCACGAACGGATGAGCCTGACCCACCTGTTCGACCACCCGCGGGGCCCCTGGCACTACATCCAGGCGAACTGGAGTCTGGGCATCAACGAGTGGGGCATATCCGACCTGCTCGGGCACAACATCCACCCGGGCGCGCTGGACGGCTCGCTGTGGTCCCTGGGCATAGAGATGCTCTGCTACCTGACCGTCGCGGGCCTCGCCGCGGTCGGCGTCCTGCGCCGCGCCCGCTGGGTGGTGCTGGTCCTGCTGGGCGCCGCGTACCTGCACCTGTTCCTGCTGGCCCTGGACTACCCGCACCTCAAGGCCCCGTTCTACGCCCCGTACCAGACCGGCTGGGTGCTGCCGTTCCTCGGCTACATGAGCGCCGAGAACGTCATCCCGCTGATGTTCATCTTCGGCCTCGGCGCCGCCGCCCAGCTCTACCGGGACCGGATCCCGCTCAACGCCCCGCTGGCGCTCTGCGCCCTGGTGGCCATGGCGGTGACCATGCGGTACGGGGCGTTCGTGCTGGTCGGCGTGCCGGCCTTCGCCTACCTGGTGATCTGGTTCGCGCTGAACACCCCGCGCCCGCTCACCAGGATCGGCGCCCGGGCCGACTTCTCGTACGGCATCTACATCTACGGCTACCTGGCGCAGCAGTGCCTGGTGGCCTTCCACTGGAACCGCTGGGGGATCACCACCTTCAACGCGGTCACCGTCGCCCTGACCGTCTGCGCGGCCGTGGTCTCCTGGTACCTGGTCGAGAAGCCCGCGCTGCGGATGAAGAACCTCTCCTACGACGACCTCGGCCGGTTCCGCGCCCGGCTGGTGCGCCGCCGCACCGCCGCCACCGCCACCACCACCGCCACCGCCACCGCCACCGCCACCGCCACCACCGTGACCGTGACCGTCCCGGCGGCCGTGCCGGTCCCCTCCCCCGCTCCCGCGGCGGTCGTCGAGCACGAGGTCGCGGCGGGCTCCTGACGAAGCCGGCGCCGCAGGCAGCGGACACAGCAGCAGGCCCCGCACCCTGGACCGGGTGCGGGGCCTGCGGCGTTCGCGCGGTGGGCGCCGGATCAGCGCTTGCAGACCTGCGGCAACGAGTAGGTGGGGCAACTGCCGTCCGGGTTGCGCAGGTTGTGCGCGTACCAGGCCATCTGGCCCCAGGTGTTGCGGGCCGGGTCGGCCGGCATGAAGCGGTCGACGGTGGCCGAGCCGGCCATCGAGAAGAACAGCGCCAGTCCGCACAGGACCGCACCGCTGACCCGCAGGCCCGGGACGCCCGCCAGCCGCTCGGCCGCCCGGCCGGTGCGGGGCCGCTCGCCCAGCCGGCGCACGGCCAGGTAGCAGGCCAGCCCCGCCAGGACCAGCAGGCAGTACAGCAGCTCCTCCGAGGTCCGCGGGTACAGCTGCACCGCGCCGTCGCGCTCCATGTGCGAGGCGAACCAGTAGCGCAGGCCGAAGGCCCCGAGCACGGAGAAGGCCGCCAGCTGCACCGCGGGCTGGTCGGAGCCGAGCCACAGCGCGGTCACCAGACCGGCCAGCAGCAGGACGGCGAACGCCCCGACGCCGGCGAGCTCGCCCGGGACCGGCCAGGGCCCGCTGCCGACCGCGCCGGGCATGTCCCCCTGCCACATCAGGAAGTACGCGGGGTCCACCCCGGTGTCGAAGTACATGTAGGTGTCGGGTGTCCCCGAGCCGGCCAGCAGTCGCAGCAGGTACGAGCCGCTCACCACCAGGAAGACCGCCCCGGTGGTGGCGAGCAGCAGCAGCGCCCGCCCCATCACGGGCCATCCCTCGCGCCAGGTCTTGACCAGGGTGAGGGCCAGGCAGGCGAACACCCCGGGCGCGGACCAGACGAACCAGCCGGAGTAGAGCAGGAACAGCCCGGACAGTCCCAGGCCGAAGAGCAGGCCCTGGAGGATGGCCTTCGGCGCCGACAGCCGCGAGGCGTTCAGCATCCCGGTCAGCAGCCGCGCGAGCAGCGGGACGAGGACGATCAGGACGACGTCGGCGTACGGCTTCACCGCGTTGAGGATCGGGTAGCTCGCCACCACGCCCACCCCGAGCGCCCACAGCGGCGGGAGGACGAGCCGCCAGGCGAGGTAGGCGGCGGGCCCGGCCAGCGCGACGATCAGCAGCGTGAGGATCTTCAGCGCCGCCCCGGGCCGGCCGGGGTTGAGGTGCTCGGTCCACCAGGCCATCAGGTGGGGGAAGATCGGCGGGTAGACGCTGGAGATCGGCTTGCCCTGGAGCAGGCCCATGGCCCAGGTCTGCACCTGCCCGGCGTCACCGCCGTCGCCGTTGAGCGGCCACGCCGTTCCCCGCAGTGCGACTGCGATACCGCCGGCGTAGAGGCCGGTCGCCAGGCCGGCCAGCGATCCGCAGGCCACCCGGAGGGCCAGCGTGCGGGCACCCCAGCGGCTCAGGGTCCACAGCAGGGAGGCGATCACGACGAAGGCCAGCAGGAACCGGAGCTGCAGCGCCGCCAGCCCGCTGACCTGCCCGATCCGCGTCATCGGGTTGACGTGGATCCGCATGGACAGCCAGGTGAAGGCCAGCGCGACCACGACACCGGACAACGCCTCGGCCCCGGTCAGTGTGAGGCGGGCGAACCACGAGGTCCGCCGCCTGACCGGGGCCGGGCGTATGGCCGTCGGCTCGGCGGCCGTGACAATCGTTTGCATGACCTCGGTCTCCGAACCTGGTGAGAGCTGCGCGCGGGTGGTGCGGCCGGCTACTGGCCGACCTTTTCGGACTCGGCCGCGGGCCGGCCCTCGACCTCGCCGAGGCGCTCCGCGTTGGCCCGCTGGCCGTCGTTGACGGCGATGGCGCGGGCCAGGTCGGTGAGCTTGGCCTCCAGCGAGCGGAAGCGCATGAAGGTGTTGAGGGTCATGAAGGCCATCGCGACGACCAGCAGGTACAGCACCAGGTCGGCGCCGCGGCCGACGCCGAGCTGGTTGGCCACCCAGTTGACGTCCTGGGGACGGAACACCGCGTACACGTTGGCGACCACGAACGCCGCGAAGGCCATCCGCTTCCAGGCCCGGGTGTGCGCGGCGTCCCACCGGCGCACGAACATCAGCACGAGGATGCCGGTCCCGGCCAGCAGCAGCAGCTGGATCCAGATGTACTTCATTTGCGCGCACGCTCCCGGAGCGAGATGTCGAAGAGGATGTTGACGCCGTTGATCAGGGACTGGCCCTTGGACCGGGAGTACTCGGTGTAAAGAATGTCCACCGGCACCTCGGCCACCCGCAGCCCGGAGGACGCGAGGAAGGCCACCAGCTCGGAGGCGTGGGCCATGCCGTTCATGGTGATCCGGACCTTGGCGGCCGCGGTCCGGTTCAGGACCCGCAGGCCGTTGTGGGAGTCCGTCAGGTTGAGCTTGCGGGCGGTGGGGCTGAGCGTGGCGGCGGTGCGCAGCACGACCCGCTTGATCCACGGGACCTCGCCGGTCTGCTCGATGAAGCGCGAGCCGAGGATCACGTCGGCTTCGTCGGCGCGCAGCAGCGCGACCATCTTCTCCACGTCCGGCGTCTGGTGCTGGCCGTCCGCGTCGAAGGTGGCGAAGTACTGGGCGCCGGGCTGCTTGAGCGCGTAGGCGAGGCCGGTCTGCAGGGCGGCGCCCTGGCCGAGGTTGACCGGGTGGCGCACCAGGTGGGCGCCGGTGGTCATGATGTGCTCGGAGGAGTTGTCGGTGCTGCCGTCGTCCACCACCACGATGTTGGGGAACACCTTGCGGGCGTTCTCCACTACGTCGGCGATGACGGTTCCCTCGTTGTAGGCCGGGATGACCAGCCACACGTCGTCATAGTCGGACATCGTTGCTCCATGCTGCAGCCCCTGGCCGCAAGGTAGAGATGGGGAGAGGACGGGCGGCACGAAGGCCCCCGCGGGTCACGCCGAGTCCACGAGTGTGGTGCGGCGCGGGTCGCCCGCGATGGTGTTCCCGCTGTCGGGACGGGCCCGGAGGAAGGTTAGCCAGAGCGCCGACGCCATCGCCAGCGCGGCGGTCAGCGAGCCCGCGGTGTAGGCCAGGCAGACCCGGGTGGCGACCTCGCCCGGCAGCAGCGTGACGCCGAGCAGGACCAGGGTGGCGAGGACCCAGCAGAGCAGCTGGATCCCGTGCCGGTGGAGCACCATCAGGGCCTGGCCGAGCACCATGGCCAGCATGTAGCAGAGGGTACCGGCCGACATCCAGAAGAAGTCCGCCCGGCCCAGCACGTCCTGGGCGCCGAACAGCACCCGGATCAGCCAGGGGCCGAGGAAGGTGGCCGGCACGCCGCCGAGCGCGCCCAGCGCCGTGACCACCAGACAGGTGCGGGCCAGCAGCTTGGAGAAGGCGCCCCGGTCGCCCGCCGCGGCGGCGGTGGACAGCCCGGACAGCAGCGAGGCCTGGAGCGAGCCGAAGACGAACAGCGGCACCCGGGCCAGCACGATCGCGTTCAGCAGGCCGGCCACCAGGGCGCCGTCGGCGGGGGCGAGCAGCTTGGTGCTGACCACCGCCGCGTTGACCACGACCTGGGAGAGCAGGGTGGAGCAGACCAGCGGGACCAGGCCCGCCACCAGCACCCGCCAGGCGGGCGCCGTCCCGCGCTCGATCCCGCCGAGGACCGGGCGCAGGGTCAGGAGCACGGAGACCAGCGGCGCGGCGGTGAGGATCAGCGCGTAGGCCAGCGGGGAGCGGACGCCGGCCAGCGCGAAGGCGACCGCGAGCGCGATCCGCAGACCGCCGTCGATGCCCAGCTGCATGCCGTACGGGCCGAAGCGGCCGAGGCCGGCCAGCACACCGCGGGTGACGTTGCCGACCGCCATCGCGGCGAAGGCGAGACCGAGCGCCGCGACCATGTCGAGGCGCCCGTTGAAGAAGGTGTCGGCCAGGGGGCGGGCGGCGGCGGCGAGGCCGGCCGCCAGTACCGCGAGCAGGCCGGCGGTGAGCATCAGCGTGCGGCGGACCAGTCCGCTGACGCCCTGCTCGGCGACCCGCTGCGCGGCGACCAGCCTGGTGAGTTCCTGCTCGACCGGGAAGAACAGTCCGAGCCCGACCGACATCAGGATCGTCCACAGTACCGAGACGGATGCCATGTCGTCGGTGGCCAGGCCGTGGCCGGCCGCCATCAGGTGGATGTAGGAGGCCGCTCCGAGCACGACCGTGCCGCCGACCACCAGCTGGGTGCCCGGCGGCAGGGTGTTGAGCAGCTTCGCCAGCGGCGAGGGTCTCCGCGCAGCCGCGGTGGCCGACTTGGTCACGACTGCTGCGCGGCCTTCACCTTGAGCGGCTCCCACCAGGCGCGGTTGTCGCGGTACCAGGCGATCGTGGAGGCGAGGCCCTCCTCGAAGCGGACCTGCGGCTCGTAGCCGAGCTCCTCGCGGATCTTGGTGATGTCGAGCGAGTAGCGCAGGTCGTGGCCCTTGCGGTCCTGGACCCGGTCGACCATGTCCCAGCCGGCGCCGGCCGCGTCCAGCAGCAGGCCGGTGAGCTCCTTGTTGGTCAGCTCGACGCCGCCGCCGATGTTGTAGACCTGGCCGGCCCGGCCCTTGTGCAGGGCGAGCTCGATGCCGCGGCAGTGGTCCGAGACGTGCAGCCAGTCGCGGATGTTGCCGCCGTCGCCGTACAGCGGGACGCGCTTGCCGTCGATCAGGTTGGTGGTGAAGAGCGGGATGACCTTCTCGGGGAACTGGTACGGCCCGTAGTTGTTGGAGCAGCGGGTGACCACCACGTCCATGCCGTGGGTGCGGTGGTAGGCCAGCGCCAGCAGGTCGGAGCCCGCCTTGGAGGAGGAGTACGGGGAGTTCGGCGCGAGCGGCCACTCCTCGGTCCAGGAACCCTCGGTGATCGAGCCGTAGACCTCGTCGGTGGACACGTGCACGAAGCGGCCGACGCCGTGCTTGCGGGCCGCGTCCAGCAGCACCTGGGTGCCGACCACGTTGGTCATCACGAACGGGCCGGCGCCCGCGATCGAGCGGTCGACGTGCGACTCGGCGGCGAAGTGGACCACCGCGTCGTGACCGGGCATCACCTGGTCGACGGCGTCCACGTCGCAGATGTCGCCGCGCACGAAGCTGTAGCCGGCGTGCCCGGCGACCGGGGCGAGGTTCTCCTCGACACCGGAGTAGGTCAGCTTGTCGAAGACCGTGATGGCCGCCGTCGGGTCGGCCGACAGAACCGAACGGACGAACTGGGAGCCGATGAAACCGGCGCCGCCGGTGACGAGAATGCGCATAGTGCGTCGAGTCTAGCGTCCCCCCCGAACGGCCCCCCACCGCCCCGGCCGCAGGGCGGCGGGTGGGTTATGAGGCTGCTGCGCCGCCACGTAAGGTGACCCCCATGCGTGGCATCCTCCTTGCGGGCGGCACCGGTTCCCGCCTCTGGCCGCTGACTCGGGCCGTCTCGAAGCAACTGCTCCCGGTGTTCGACAAGCCGATGATCTACTACCCGCTGTCGACCCTCGTCATGGCGGGGATCCGCGAGATCCTGATCATCACCACCCCGCAGGACCAGGAGCAGTTCCAGCGTCTGCTCGGTGACGGCTCCCAGCTCGGCCTCGACCTGCAGTACGCCGTCCAGGAGCGGCCCGAGGGCATCGCCCAGGCCTTCGTCCTCGGCGCGGACTTCATCGGCGACCAGCCGGTCGCGCTGATCCTCGGCGACAACATCTTCCACGGCAGCGGTCTCGGCACCCGCCTCGCCGAGCGCACCGACCCCAAGGGCGGCCTGGTGTTCGCCTACCCGGTGGCCGACCCGACCGCGTACGGCGTGGTCGAGTTCGACGACGCCGGCCAGGTCATCTCGATCGAGGAGAAGCCGGTCCGGCCGAAGTCCCGCTACGCGGTGCCGGGTCTGTACTTCTACGACAACCGTGTGGTGGAGATCGCACGCACCATCACCCCCAGCGCGCGCGGCGAGCTGGAGATCACCGCGGTGAACGACGCCTACCTCCAGGCCGGCGAGCTGCAGGTGACCGTCCTCGACCGCGGCACCGCCTGGCTGGACACCGGCACGTTCGTGTCGATGGTGCAGGCCTCGGAGTTCGTCCGGGTCATCGAGGAGCGGCAGGGCTTCAAGATCGGGTGCGTCGAGGAGACCGCCTGGCGGGCCGGGTTCGTCTCCGACGACGAACTGCGCGCGCTCGCCGAGCCGCTGCTCAAGAGCGGCTACGGCCAGTACCTGCTGGACCTGCTGGACGAGGAGGACGGCAAGTGAAGTTCCGCGAGCTCTCGATCGAGGGCGCCTGGGAGATCACCCCGCAGCTGCACGGCGACCCGCGCGGGCTGTTCATGGAGTGGTACCGCTTCGACCACCTGGCGGAGGTCGTCGGGCACCCGCTGCGGATGGCGCAGGCCAACCTCTCGGTGTCGGCCAAGGACGTCGTGCGCGGCATCCACTTCGCCGACGTGCCCCCCGGTCAGGCCAAGTACGTGACCTGCGTGCGCGGTGCGGTGCTGGACGTCGTGGTGGACCTGCGGCTGGGCTCCCCCACCTTCGGGAAGTGGGAGTTCGTCCGGCTCGACGACGTCGACCGGCGCGCGGTGTACATCTCCGAGGGCCTCGGCCACGGCTTCTGCGCGCTGAGCGACGACGCCACCCTGAGCTACGTCTGCTCCGAGACCTACAACCCGACCGGCGAGCACGCGGTGCACCCGCTCGACCCGGAGCTCGGCATCGAGTGGCCGGCCGGCACCCCGCAGCTGTCCGCCCGCGACGCGGCGGCGCCCTCGCTGGCCGAGGCCCTCGCCACCGGCCTGCTGCCGGACTACGAGGAGTGCCTGCGGTACCGCAAGGCCCTGAGCGACCGCTGATCCCCCGCCCCGTCCACCGCGAAACCCAGGTGCCCAGTTCATGACCACTCTCGACATCATGCTGCCCTACTACGGCGATGTCTCCCTGATGCAGACCGCCGTACGCAGCATCCTGGCCCAGAGCGACCCGAACTGGCGCCTGACCGTGGTGGACGACGGCAAGGAGCCCGACGTCCCCGGCTGGTTCGCCGAGCTCGGTGACGACCGGGTCTCCTACCAGCGCAACGAGCAGAACCTCGGCGTCACCGGCAACTACCGCAAGTGCCTGGGCCTGGTCCGCGAAGAGCACTTCGTGATGATGGGCACCGACGACGTGATGCTCCCCGAGTACGTCGCCACCGTGCGGGCCGCGCTGGCCGCCGAGCCGGGCATCGGCATGGTCCAGCCCGGTGTCCGGGTGATCGACGGCGCCGGGCAGCCCTCCGACGGACTGGTCGACCAGGCCAAGCGGCGGCTGTACGCGCCCAAGGTCGACGGCACCCTGGTGATGGGGGGCGAGGAGCTGGCGACCAGCCTGCTGCGCGGCAACTGGCTGTTCTTCCCGTCCATCTGCTGGCGCACCGAGGCCGTCCGTGCGGCCGGCTTCCGGGACAACCTGGAGGTCACCCAGGACCTGGCCCTGGTGATCGACCTGCTGCAGGCCGGCGAGCGGATGCTGATCTCCGACACGGTGTGCTTCCAGTACCGCCGGCACGCCGTCTCGATCTCCTCCAAGCAGGCGTTCACGGGCGCCCGGTTCACCGAGGCCAACCGCTTCTTCATGGAGGTCGCGGACCGTCTGGACCAGCACGGCTGGCCGGGCGCCGCCAAGGCCTCCCGCCGGCACCTGTCCTCCCGGATCCACGCCCTGACCATGGTGCCCGGCGCGCTGAAGGCCAAGCAGAGCGGCGGCGCCCGGACCATGCTGCGGCACGTCGCCGGCACCGACCCGCGCTGATCCGCGCGGGCCGCCCGCCGGGCCCGGCCGCACCCGTACCAGACCCGACCGACTCGCACCCCGGAGCCATCGAGATGTCCGTCACCAGCCAGACCCTGCCGCGCGTGGCCGTCCTCGGCGGCACCGGCTTCATCGGCCGGGAGATCTGCACCGCGCTCGCCGGGCGCGGGCACCACCTGCTGACCATCGCCCGCAAGGAGCCGGCCCGCCCGCTGCCCGGCACCTTCGCCCGGTTCGACCTCACCGAGGACTCCGAGGCCGACCTCGCCGCGCTGCTGACCGCCGAGCGGATCGACGTCGTGGTGAACGCGGCCGGCGGCATGTGGGGCCTGACCGACGAGCAGATGGTCGGTGCCAACGTCGGCATGGTGACCCGGCTGCTCAAGGCGCTGGAGTCGATGCCGCAGGCGCCGCGCCTGGTGCACCTGGGCACCGTCCACGAGTACGGGCTGTGCCCGGTGGGCGTCAGCCTCGCCGAGGACAGCGAGCCGCACCCGTCGATGGTCTACGGGCAGCTGAAGCTGCAGGCCACCGAGCTGATCGCGGAGGCGGTGCGGACCCGGGGCCTGGACGCCGTGGTGCTGCGGCTGGGCAACGTGGTGGGGGCCGGCCAGCCCGCGCACAGCCTGCTCGGTGTGATGGCGGCCAAGCTCGCCGCCGCCCGGGCCGAGGGCGTGACCGCCGAGCTTTCGCTCGCCCCGCTCACCGCCCAGCGCGACTTCGTCGACCTGGCCGACACCGTGGACGCCGTGGTGGCCGCGCTGGACGGCCGGACGCTCTCGCCGGTCCTCAACATCGGCACCGGATCCGCGACCTCCGCCCGGGAGACCGTGGAGGCGCTGATCGCGGTCAGCGGCGTGCCCACCGAGATCACCGAGGTGCCGGCGCCCGAGGGCAGCGGGCCGGAGACCGAGTGGCAGCAGCTGGACATCTCCGCGGCACGGGCGGAGCTGGGCTGGGCCCCTTCCCGCGATCTGGAGGCCTCCGTCCGCGCCCTGTGGTCGGCCGTCTGAGCCCGCTCTCCCGCCCCGCCCGGCGGGGAACGCGAAACGGCCGAGGGGCCCGTGCCGGTGCACGGGCCCCTCGGCCGTTGTCGTGGTGGCTCAGTGGCCGGGTGTCCGGTCGACCAGGGTCACCGTCATGTCGGCCAGCCGGTGCACCTCGGTCACGGTGTACGCGCTCTTGATCGCGTCCACCTCGTTCTTCGGGAAGGTGGGGAACGGGTTGTCCGCCTCCACGCCCAGGGTGACCACCCACAGCCGCGGCTCGCTGCCCAGGCACTTGACCGGCTCGGCGCAGAACGTCGCCCAGATGTCGTTGCGGTCGATGGCGGTCTCCTGGACGAAGACGTCCCGCATCTTGATCGACTTCGGCAGTTCGGAGCCGACGCCGTAGTCGACCGAGCGGTAGGCCACCGGTCCGTGCAGGTAGACCACGCCGTCCCCGGGCCGGTAGCCCGCCTCCAGGATCCTGGCCGCGCCGCGGAAGTCCACGGTGTGGGTGGAGAGCCCGTACGGCGGCGGCGCCGGGTAGGTGAACCAGTCGTGGGAGCCGACCGTCCGCATGAAGCCCTGGTCCGGGCCCGCCAGCAGCGCGAGACCCACCAGGACCCCGGCGCCGAGCTTGCGCGGCCGCACGGCCGCGATGCCGGCACCGGCCAGCACCGCCCAGGCGGGCAGCGTGAACAGCACGTAGCGGGCCAGCCAGTAGGACACCTGGCCCTCGGTCGAGGCCACCCAGACCGCGGCGATCGGGACCGCCCCCATCAGGGCGAACTCCAGGGCCGGCAGCCGGCCCCGGCGCCAGGCCAGCGGGAGCCCGGCACAGATCAGGATCGCCACGCCGACCATGGTGCCGGCGAACAGCCCCGGCCAGATGGTGGGCAGGTCCTGGTAGGTCGGCCGGAACAGCCAGTTCAGCTGCCGGCCCACCTGACGGTCCCCGAGCCGGACCACCGGCAGGGTGCACGCCACCGCGGCCAGCGCTGCCGGCACGAACCCGACCAGGTACCGCGGCCTGCGCTCGGCGACGGTCCGGATCAGCACCACCACGCCGTGCCCGCCGAGGAAGACCAGGGACACCAGGTGGAACACCCCGGCGGCGGCCACCGCGGGCGCGTACGCCAGCCAGCGCCACCAGCTCGGCCGGTCCAGGGCCCGCAGCAGCAGCCAGGTCGCCGCCGCGACGAAGAACACCACCAGCGGGTAGGACCGGATGTCGTGCGCGTACCGGGTGACCGCCGGGATCAGCGCGAACACCAGGCCCGAGGTGAGCGCCGCCCAGTTGCCGAACCGCAGCCGGGCGGAGAGCGACACGAACGCGGCCGCACCGGTCATCGCGAGGATGCCCGGGACCCGCATGCTGAACAGCGAGTTGCCGAACACCTCGGTCCAGGCGTGCAGCAGCAGGTAGTACGCGGCGTGCACGGCGTCCACGTTGTGCACGGTCGCGAGGATCTGATGGGTGCTGCGGATCGTCATGGACCAGCTGATCAGCTCGTCCTGGCCCATCTCCGGCGTCGAGGCGCGGTAGGAGACGACGGCCAGGGTCACCAGCGTGGGCCAGATCCAGATGTACCGGACCGCCCAGGCGAGCCGGCCGGCCCGCCGGGTCGCGACCGCACCCGCGGTGGTGGACCCGGCCGGTGCGCCCGTGGACGGGCCCAGAGTGTCCGCGTCGGGACGTGGCATCAGTTATATCCCAGCGTGTTTCGGTGTCGGGCCCGGCGGAGCGGCGCTCGACAGTCAGTGCTTCGGTGCCTGGGGGGTCGAGGACTCGCGCCTCAGGGAGACCATCGAGCGGTCGAGACCGCGCTTGAGCACCTTGGACAGCGGACGCTCCACCAGCCGGTGGATCAGGTAGGCGGTCAGCAGGGCCATCACCAGGGTGACGCCCAGCGCGGCGCGCACGCCGAGGCCGTGGGTCAGCCAGAAGTGGATGGTCGCCCAGCCGGCCTCCTGGTGGATCAGGTACAGCGGGTAGGTGAGCGCACCCGCGACGGTGAGCCACTTCCACTGCATCCAGTTGAACAGGCCGAGTGCGGCCGCCAGGACCAGCGCGAAGGCCAGCGTCATCCCGCCGGCCATCACCTTCCAGGACAGCGGGTGGTGCAGCACCTCGACGTAGATCCGCTGGATCGAGCCGATCCGGGACAGCGCGAGCAGCCAGCTGAACCCGACGATGCCCCACAGCAGCATGTTCTGGCCGAACCGGTACATCAGGAACATGCCGACGCCGGCGATGAAGAACGGCGACTCGTCGGGCATCGCCAGCGTGACCAGCAGCGGCCAGCCCGACGCCGGGGCGAGCACCGCGAGGATGGTCCAGATGCCGCAGAACGCCACCACCTTGCGGTAGGTGAGCCCCATCGCCACGACTATCGCGAAGATCAGGTAGAACCTCAGCTCCGCCCACAGCGTCCAGTACACGCCGTCCACGTGCCGGAAGCCGAGCGCGTTCTGGAGCATGGTGAGGTTGGCCAGCACGGTCTGGGCCCCGAGGCCGTCACCCGCGGTGGTCCTGGCGTACTTCGACATCCCGAGGATCACCAGGGTGCTCAGCCCGATCCCGGCCCAGTAGGCGGGGTAGAGCCGGGTGACCCGGGACACGAAGAACTCCCCGGCGCTCTTGCCCCAGCAGCTCATGCAGATCACGAAGCCGCTGATCACGAAGAACAGCTCGACACCGAGCCAGCCGTAGGCGGCGAGGTGGTTCACCGCGGGGAGGACCTCCCGCGGGGTGACGCCCTGCCAGATGCCGTCGATGCCGACGTAGGCGGTCCAGTGGAACGACAGCACGCTCAGCGCCGCCAGCAGACGCATACCGTCGAGTGCGTACAGACGGGGGCGGCGCGGCGTCTGTCCGTCGCCGGATCCGGCCGCCCGGACACGTGACCGGCGGCCGAATCGTGCCGGCTTCGCCATGGTCGGAGCAGAGGTCATTCCAGCGCGCTTTCGCAGAAGGAGGGCTGAGTCAGCCAGGCTGCGGGGCCGGCGTCGAGGGCGCGGTCCCGGGTTATCGGGAGTCTAGCGGGCCGTCACGGGATCCACGTCGGCGGCCGGACCGGCCAGGTCCGCAGGTCGCCGCCGTCCGGTGCCCGCAACGGGCGAGAGGGGCCCTCACCACGCTGACCCACGGCGTGCTGTCCCTCGCGGCCGAGCACCGCTGCCCCCTGCTCTGG
>NZ_JBEZIR010000177.1:0-14515 GCF_040651175.1 Kitasatospora sp. NPDC048540 | reverse complement strand
CTATGAACGGAAGGGCGCTCACTTTGCAGCGTTCGCCAGCATCGCCGCCGCCCTCATTTGCCACCGCAGAATCACCAAATGAGATGACTTCTTAGCGGCGGCCGACGGAGAGCCGGCCGTCGAAGGCGATGTCGACCGCCGCGCGGGCCCGGGCCCGCGGGGCGGTGCGCCGGCCGGGCGGTGCGCCGGGTCGCGCCACACGGCGCGGACGTCGGCGGCCTGCGGCCCGCGCTGGCCCTGGGTGACCTCGAACTCCACCCGCTGGTTCTCCTCGAGGTTCCTGAAGCTGCTGCCCACGATCGCGGAGAAGCGGACGAACACCTCCGGCCCGCCCCCGTCCGGCGAGCGCACACGATCACGCAGCTCGTCCGCGTCCCAGTCCGCCTTCGCCAGGAAGCCCTGCAGCCGGTCCGGATTGGGATGCCCGGCGAACTCCGCGAGCTGCCACAGATTCTTGCGCGGTACCTCCGACAGCAGGCCGCGGACCATCGCCCGCAG
This sequence comes from Kitasatospora sp. NPDC048540, assembly GCF_040651175.1. NCBI lineage: Bacteria > Bacillati > Actinomycetota > Actinomycetes > Kitasatosporales > Streptomycetaceae > Kitasatospora > Kitasatospora sp. NPDC048540. Next base: position 14,017 of record NZ_JBEZIR010000177.1, on the reverse strand, counting down.
GTTCTCCCGCGACGCCGGACGCGCGAAGACATCGTCGACCGACGCACACACCCTCCAGCTCCGTATCCAGTGACCGGATCCCGGCCTCGGTCAACCCGTCCCGGACCACCCCGACGGGCGGCAATGTCAGCCCCACGACCGGAGCAACGAGCCACCCGACGTCACGTCACGTGAACAACCGGCTGTAGTACCGGGACCGCAAACTGCGCGCCGCCGCTTGGTAGGCGCTTCCTTTTCAGGCCGCCGACAGGGACGACAAGTGAACGCTCCAGAGTACCTCAAAGAAGCAGAACTCTCTTGGCCGTCTTTCATATCATGATGATCCCACCCGGAGTGTCGAAATCGATAAAGGGGAGAATATGGAACAGGTATGGGGACTCACGGAATACGGCGCCACCTTCGATGAATCTGTGGCCGAAAAAGTAAATAGGTGCATCTCGTGGGAGAGCGCCCAGGCGTTCGAGGAGTGGGAAAATCGGGAGGTAGCACTTTTTCTCGTTTACTGCATTTCCGGTGAAGGCTTCTATTCGGCTGCGGAGCTAGACAATGCATGCTCTTCGATGAAGCCCCTAACCTATACGTGCGAAAAGTGTGCGGCAACGGTGGCTGCCGTTGACTGGATCCTGCGCGCAAATGGAAAGAGGACGCCTGATGCCGGTTCCTCCAAGCCGAGCTGGCTTCCGTCCAGTATTTGGGACTGGCAGATCGTTGGTACTCCCAAGGTTTCCAGTTATACGCCAAGTGTTCCGGTCATATCGTCGCCGCTAACATATATCACGCAGAATATCTGTCCGCACTTTGTGAACTCCAAAAAAGCTTTCCTGGCCGACCTTGAAATCCCGGAAGGTGTCGCTATAGCAGAGGATGAAGAGTCGACTCGGCTTGATATCGAAACCAGTAATATTTTCACTACTGTAGCCGATTATTCCAAGCTTCCAATGTCGTGCTGGCTCGGCTACCGCGAGAAGATGGTTGCATATTTCGGGTTGGATCCCCAAGTTTTCGAGGAAGAGGCACCTCCCGCATACCATCCTCTGCAAGAGGTTCCCGAGCCAGAGTATGTCGACCTCGAAACCGTGCGCGTTCCTGAGAATCTGCGAAAGGCTGAACTGGAGTGGAAGTTGTGGGAGGGGGTGAGGAATCTCGAGATGCAGAGCGAGATAAGTCGCGATCCGGATAAATACCGAGCTGCCGCACGTGAATTGAAGATATCGGAGAAGCGGAAGAGGCAGCAAAAAGAAAGGGCCGATAGGGAGAAGCGAGAGAAGGCCAAGGCGAGGGCTGAGGAGGCAAATTCCGCCGCGTGGTCGAACTGGAAACAAGGCTTGAAGGAGGCCGACGGGGCGGAAATTGACAATATCCCTCCCGACTTCGCCGGCGTCACCGATGATGAGGTAGATGAATACTACAAGATGATCGGCAAAGAGCGCCCTGCAAGGGAGGGGATGAGGTATCCGGGGTCTCCCTCGGGTGATCATCTGCTAATTTCGAAAGATGTCTGGCAGGACATAATTCAATGGAAAGACAGTCCTGTATATGAAATGCTCATTTCCAATGCGCTCAAGATCCTAAAGCCGCCAACATTTTCGAAATATGAAGTGGTGGCCGAGCGGAATCCCATGGTCAAAAGTGCCCTGAATTTGATCTCCGACAACTGGAATTCATTTCTGCCTATGAAGATTTACGACGAATACCTGGCGGGGATGGACAAACTTTTCGAAACGGTAGATCGGCTTTCATATCTCCGTCCAGGGTCAGATGAAGATGAGTTCCAACAGCTACTGGGTAGGCGGTCGGCAGCGGCTCGCGTGATCGTTCAGAAGACACTCAAGGATCTGGACAATGGCCTCGTTAGAGCCGTCAGGGCAGGGTTCGATAGATTTCTAAAGAAAATCGCCGAGGAGACAAAGAGAAAGGAAAGCGTCACACTTTTTGGATTCAATACGGGGATCTCGACAACTCCAGAGGCTACTGACGTAGTAATCAAGAAGCTCCTGCCACAGGTCAAGGCTCGATTCAATCAACGCGTGGAGTCCTTCGCCGAGACCGCCGATATACAACACGACCGTCTGAACAAGCAGGCAGCTCCACCTGCCGGGAGTGAAGACGACCCGTGGGGGGCGTAACTTTCGATTTCACACGTCAGGTACTACAGGAGTGATTCGAGGCTTGACTCCGTCGGTGATCTTGATGGTCGCGGTCAGCTGCCGAGGGTTCGCCAGGACCGTGATCGGGGGATCCGCTGCTGGTCCAGGAAGGTCTGGAAGGCGGTCGGTTGTCTCGACGGGGAGGTTTCCTCGGTTGCCGGTACTACAACCGGTGTTCTTACAGTGAGTGAGCGCGTTGGCGTGTTCGGTAGTGGCTGGCGCGTGCTTGGGCCTGGTGGCGGGTGCGCCAGCGGTGCCAATGCATGACGAGCCGGGTGCGGGCGGCTCGGGCCGGAGCGAGGACGAGGCGGTCGTAGAGGCGCCGGATCTCGTTCACGCTGGGTGGGTGGGATTCTCCTCCTCCGGCTCGGGTGGTGGCGGCCGGGGCTCGGGGTACGGGTATGTGCCGGCTCCGGACTGTGGCGAGGAAGGCCATGGCGAGCATGGCCACGGTGGTGTGCCGGTACCAGGAGCACCACTTGCGGACTTCGTGCTCGTCCAGCCCGATCTGGCCCTTGGCGACCTGGAACGATTCCTTGACCATCCACCGCTGTCCGGCCGCGGTGGAGTTCCCCCAAAGCCGGGTAGTTTTAAGGATTTCGGCCTGGGTGCAAGGTGGCGGCTGCCGTGTAGCGGCCCCTGCGGATCTTCTTGATCAGCCCTTTCTCGGCCCAGCGGGTGAGCTGCCGGTAGGTGGTGACGAGGGTGACGTCGCCGAGAAGTTCGGCGGTCTCTCTGGCCTGCCAGTGCCGCTCAGGTTCTTGCTGCAGCGCCCGCGCCTGGGCCGGCCTGCACGGGCATCTGGCGATCCCGGCCGCCGAGAAGCTCGACGGCCACGCGGTGGGCGCCTGGATGGGCCGCCAGCGCAAGAACGCCAAGCTGACGGCCGAACAGGACGCCAGGCTCACCGCGCTGGACGCGATGTGGCGGATCGACCCGGACCGGAACCGCTCGTATCGCCGCCTGCTCGCCTACCTCACCGCCGGCGGCACCCTGGACGGCCCGGCCAACCGCACCGGCAGCACGGCGGACCCGACGTTCCGGCCCGGCGCCTGGCTGCGCAGGCAGGCGGGGCCCGCGCCGACGGCAAGTTGAGTTCCCGGCAGGTCGCTCTGCTCGATGCGCTGCCCGCTTCTGCCCGGTAGCCGGACACGAGGCGGTCGTGGCAGCACGATCGGGACGATCGACCGGGTGAGCGGCGGCGTGCCCCTGCCGGATGGGTGCTGACGGTCTCGTACTGACGTATCAGGTGTCACCAGCGGAACGCCGGCAGATGCCGGTCCTGTGCGTCAGGGCTGGTTGGTGAGGGATCGGATGCGTTCGGCGAGTGCGCTGGTGGCTGCTGATGGTGTGTCCAGCAGGGTGAGGCGGGCGTCGGGTGTGAGAGGCCCGGAGTTGACGGCGGCGAAGGCGGGGGCGCCTTGGACGGGGAGCAGGTCGGGGATGGCGGATCCGGAGATGGGACCGACGGTGACGATGAGTGTGCAGTGCTGGGCGACGAGGCCGGCGAGGTAGGGGACAGCCTCCGCCTTGGTGTGAGAGGGGAGGGTGAGCTGCTGGAGGTTGATCTCCCGGCCGTGTGCGGCTTCCTGGAGCGAGGCCCAGGTCTGTTGGACGGGGACGGTCTGGTCACTGCTGTCGTCGGCTGACCGGTCGGTGGCGGGACCGGCCCGGGTGGTCAGTGGCCGGACCAGACAGGGCAGTGAGGCGCATGCCGGGTCAGCAGGATCACGGTGCCGCCGTCCATGACCCGCCGGTCGTGTGTGACCGGGCAGCAGAGCGTGCTTTGGGCCGACCGCACCGGCTGGGCGGGCACGCGGGCGTCGTCCCGGTCCGGCAACGCGGTATCCGGCCAGGTGAGCTGCGGAACGGGCCGCATCGGCCGGTGCTTGGGCGGGGTGCGGCGGCCGACCTGGTCGACAGGCACCCCGAGAGCTCGGGCGCGGGCGTGGAGGCGGCGGCGGTCGCGGCGTTCGGACATGGTGACACCCTGCCTCTTCCGGCCCCGTTCACGCCAGTGCGGCCCGTGCTGTAGCGCCTCTTGAACGGGACCGGGAGGCCTCGCCGGTCGCCGGATCCGTGTCCGCGGACATGTACCGGTTCGAAGAAGATGCGGTCGATGACCTCGCGTCCGCCCGGCGGACGGCCCGGCGCCGGCCGGGAGCCGTCGGTCAGGCGTGCCTCGCCGGCCGCCGGCCGCCGGCCGGCTCCCGCCGCCGCCGCGAAGGGCACGCCCCACCTTCGGGCCACACCGCGTTCCGGCCGCCGGCCGCCGCCGACCGGTTCGAACAGGGGGAGAGTGCGCGTGACGGAGAAAGTGGTGCCGGCTCCGGGTCCGGAGCCGGACTGGCAGCCGGCCACCAGCCCGCGCTACCACACGGGCAAGAACCCGGCGTCGCAGGTCAGTCTGTGGGGAGGCCGCGGGCAGCCCGTTCCGAATGATCGCCGGCCTGGAGCCGCCCATCGACGCGCTCGCCGCCCGGCTGCGCCTGAGGGTCGAGCGCAGCTGGGAGGACCTCGGCGAGGTGGACGCGGCGGTCTTCTCCGTCGAGCGCCTGCAGTTCACGGTGAGCCTGATGACCTATGGACAGGCCGAGAGCTGGGTGTGGCTGCACCGCGCCCACGAGGACGCAGACGCCGCGCTCGCGGTCCTGCTGCGCGCCCTCGGGCCGGGCCGGGACGCGGTGGCGTTCACCGGCGGCCCGGACCCGGCTTTTACTACCTCGACGCTTCCGGGCCTTCCTGAGACGTCGTCTGCCCGCCGGTGGCAGAGGGCGGCCCCCGCGCGCCGGGCGCCGTGGCAGGAAATTCTTCGGCGCCGTCCCCGACCGGGTGGGCTCCCGTTCGGGCGGGAGCAGGAGAATTTTCTGCCGTTGGCCCGTATCCGGTTCTGCGTCCGGTTGCGCCGATCCCCGGGCAGGCGGCTCTGTCGGCGACAGGCCGTATGCCCCTCCCGCCGCCGACACGTCCCGGCCGGCCGCCGGACGGGGCGGTGCGCCGCTGCACTCGTGCCCCCCGGGGCCGGGGCGGGTTGACCCGTTCACGGTCCGGTATGCCCCGTCATGGGCGTGATCGAAGCAGGGTTCGTGGGCGGGCGGCGCGTAGGGACGGTCTCCGGGGCCGGCCACGTGCCCGCCCCGGCTGTGCGACGGCCGGGTCCCTCGGGGGGCAGGGGGTCGCGGTGGGGCTGCTGTTGGTGTCGGGTGTGGAGGCGCCGGTGCAGCCCGCGTCGAAGCCGGAGCGGTCCAGGGCGCCTGCTTCTGCGGCGGGAGTTCGTTCCACTGCGTGGCGCAGGTCTCGGGCGACGGCCGGCCGCCCTGGAGGACGATGTGCATGACGGCGGCGGCGCCGGCGGTGACGGACTGGGCCCCAGCCCGCCTTCACCGGCTGCGTTTCCCTCGATACCGCGAGCGCGTGGCTCGTCGATTCAGCTCATGTGTCGGCGTTGAGTGCCTCGCGGGCTGCCTGTTGGAAGATCCTCCCGGGCTCCCTCTTGGCTGCCACCGCTTCCATGTACCGATCATCGAAGGTGGGGAGGCTGCCGTGGCCAGCCCCGCGAGCCGCCTCGTGCCAGGCGACGGCCGCCTGGTCCAGCGCGTACATGGCGCGCCGTAGAGCCTCGGCCGCCTCTGCCACAGGGCGTGGTCCCACGACCGCAACAGTCGCCACCGCGGCGCTGAACGCCGCCCACGCCGCATGCGCCTCAGTGGCCTCCGCCTCCCACCGGTCCACTGCGGCGCCGCTCGTGCGGAGTCGGTCCGCGACGCGCCACCAGCGGGCCGACACGTTCTTCGAGGTGCTGATGCATGCGCTGTACGCCTCGCGGCGGACCTCTTCCAGGCGATGCTTCTGGTCTATGAGCCGTTGGCGCTCCTGCTGTCGAGCTTGACCGACGAGCGTGAGCCACCCTCCGCCGGCGCCACCGAGCAGGCCGATGGCCGCACCGACCACTGCTGCTATCCCTGAATCCATGTCAGAGGCTTGCCCGGCGGTTCCGAGCGCAACCACCAGCGAACTGGGAACCTACGACGGGGCGGGGCCGATGGCCCGGGAGCCGGCCGGTGTGCCGGTGGAGGAGCAGCCCGTGGCCGGCGCGGCCGCGCCGGCGAGGGCGACGACGGCCGCGACCTGTGTGATCTTCTGCATGACGGCAGACGGTATCCGGGCACGGACCTACCTGCCGGTGCGGGCGGGGCCGGATCCGCCCCGCCCGGCGCCGGACGCGCCACGGCGCTGCGCCCCGCGCCCCGCCGCTCCCCACCCGGCTGCGCCTCGCGGCCCCGGTCGGTGCCGGCCTGCTCCGGGGCGGTGGCAGCGGGTTGACCTGTTCACGGCCCTGTACGACCCGTCATGGGGCATGATCGCAGCGTGAGTTCGTGGTGGGTGGGGCGCAGGGACGGTCTGCTGGCGGAACTGGCGGAACTGGCGGGCCTGCTGGCGGTGTTCGGCGCGGACCCGGTGGAGGACCCGGGCGTCGGTGAGCTCGCCGACACCGCGGCCGCGCTGGCGGGGGAGTACCGGACCAGCGGCCGGGGTGAGGGGGTCCGCGCGGCGGGCACGCTCCTCGATGAGGCCGCCGCGGAGCTCCGTGCGGCGGACCGGTTCCGGGGCACCCTGCTGCCGGTGGTGGTCCGGCACCTGCGCCGCGCGGTGGCGCTCCTCGCCTCGGCCTGCGCCCGGCTGGGGCCGGTGGCAGGGGCGCTGGCCGGCGGGCAGGCCCGGGCCGGGGCCGCCTGGTAGCGGCCCGGGCCGGCGCCGCACGGGTGCGTACCGCCGACGGGCTGCAGGCACTCCGACGGGCCGCGGCCACCGCTCTGCCCCAGGCGCCCCGCCACCCTCCACCAGGGCCTGTGTGCGGTTGCTGTTGCCGTACGAGCCGTCCTCCGCCGCCGCGGCCCGCCGTCTGCTGCGCACCGCGCTGCGCACCGCGCTGCGCGCCTGGGAATTGGACGACCTGGTCGTGGCGGGGGAACTGGTCGTCAGCGAGCTGGTGGGCAACGCGGTGAAGAGCGGTTGCCGGCGTCGGATACTGGTGAGCGTGGAGCGGATCACCGGTGCCCGGGTGCGGATCAGCGTCTGCGACGGTTCCCGCACGATGCCGTGCCTGATCGACTCCGGGCCCGACGCGGGGAGCGGGCGCGGCATGGCGCTGGTCCACCACCTCACCGGCGGCCGGTGGGGCGCCACCCCGCAGGCTCTCGGGAAGACCGTCCACGCGGACCTGAGCATCCGCCCATCCCACCCCGGGATAGTCCCAGGGTCCCGCCCGGCACCGCCGGGCCCCGCCCGGGGGGCGTCCGGCTGGCGGGCAGGTCGAGGGCCGGGGCCGGGTCGGCGGAGCGCCCGCCCGCGCCGCGCGCCTGTCCCAGGAGCGGACGGCCCGCTCGCAGGGCGCCGGTGCCGGCCGGGCCCGGTGGCGGGGTGTGCACGAAGGCCGGGCGCGGGACACCATCCGCAGGCAGAGACGGCCCGCCTATGCGGCCGGAGGGCCGTCGTGCGAGATCGACGCCAGGGGCTAGTTGTAGATGTAGAGCCAGTACACGTCTTTCCCGGCAGGCGTGAGATAGCCGTAGCGGCATTGGTACGGAAAACCTTCACGCTCGTACTGCTGGCCGGCGTCCACGCAGTCCCTCTTGTACAGGTACCAGTTTCCGGTGATGTGCCATGACCCTGCGGTGCTCGTCGCAGGGGTGATTCGCGGACGCTCCTGGGCGCCTGCAGGGGTCGCTGTGACGGCGGCGAGGGCGACCAGGGCGACGGCGGCGAGCACGGTACGGGCGGACGACTTCAGGGACACGTGGATCTCCGATCGGTGAGCTGTGAAAGGGCATACGGATGCCCGGTGAGGTTGCTGCGGGGCTGAGCCGCGCAGCGGAGCCGGTCCGGACGGGCCGGGCGTTGCGTGCCGCATCGGATGCTCCGTCCGTGGTGGTCGGAGCCGACTGATGTAGCGCCAGAATGCTTGCTGCGCGGATGTCATCCATGTTCGGCGCGCAGTCACCGGAACGGCCCCCGAACGCCGGCCGGTTGGGCGAAACTTGCTCCCATGGCACTCGCATCGGCGGATTCCGTACTGAGCTCCCTGGATCAGCGGCTGGTGGCCGCGCTGCAGTGCGACGGCCGTGTCACGGCGGAGCGGGCGGCGCAGGTGCTGGGGGTCAGCGCCGCCACTGTGCGGCGCCGTTTGCAGGTGTTCGGTGTCGACGGCGCCGTGCGGGTGGTGATCTCGCCGGTCGCGCGGCCGCGGGGTGGCGGGTCGGCCGGGGCGCTGTTCCTGCGGATCCGGGTCCTGCGGGGGAAGCTCGACACGATCGTGGCGGCGCTCGTGGCGCGTGAGGACATCCCTTTCGTCGACGTCACCACCTCGGGGGACGAGATCTTCGCGGTCGCCCGCACCGAGCCGGGTTCACGCGACCCGCTGGTCTTTCGTCAACTGCCGTCCACGCAGGCGGTGACGTCGCTGGAGAGCGCCACGATCCTGCACGTCTTCCGGCTCACCTCCGAGTGGCGTCACCAGGTGCTGAGCGCGTCCGAACGCGCGGCGCTGAGCCCGGCCCGGCCGGCCTCCGGGGCGGCCGCCTCCGACCCCTCGGGTCCGTACGGCGTCGACACCGACCCGCTGGAGCATTGCCTCCTCGACGCCCTCGCCACCGACGCGCGGCTGGGCGCGGCGGCCCTGGCGGCGAGTACCGGGCACCCCGAGAGCACGGTACGCCGGCGCCTGGCCCAACTCGCCGCCCAGGGCCGGCTGGTCACCCAGGTCCTGGTCGAGCCACGCCGCCTCGGGCTGCCGATCGAGGCCAAGCTCCTGCTGCACGTGACCCCCGACCATCTGGCCGCCACCGGGCAGGCCCTGGCCGATCACCCGGCGGTGCACGGCGCGTTCGCGACGTCGGGCCCCTCGAACCTGCACGCGGCCGCCTACTTCCCGGACGTGACCGCGCTCTACGGCTTCCTCTCCCACGACCTGGCCGGCCTGGGCATCAGCCACATCGAGACGGCCATCGTCGGCCGTACCGCCAAACGCACCCCCGCACTCGGCCCGGCTGTCCCCGCCGAGGTGTCGTCCCCGACGCGCCGTAGGGCCGGCTGAACGCCACGACCGGCTCGGACCGTTCTCCGGACCGTTCACGGACCGTCGGCGGCTCGGTGGCGGAGGGCTTCTGCCTCCTCCTGGTCCCCGGCCTCCTCCTGGTCCCCGGCCTCCTCCCCGGTCCCCGGCCTCTTTCCGCATCCGCGCCGGGACGTCGGTGCTCCGGAGCGCCGGCGTCAGCGGCCGGTGCCGGGTTCGGGCATGGGTGAGGAACTCATGTCGCAAGAGGGCGAGCAACTGGACCTGAGCGGCCGCCAAGGGCGCGATCACCGCACGTGACCGGGCGGGGTGCCGGCGTCCTCCGGCGGATCCACCACGGCGTGCGGACGCCCACGGGCGCCACCGCCTTGCCCCGGCTTGATTCGCATCCGCCGACGCACGTCGGGCCGGCCACGGGGCTCACCGATCCGTAGCAGCCAGAACACCGGCCCGAGAAATCAGATCCGCCCCACTCGTCCAGGGAGCGGGCGGGCCGCCACCGGCCCCGCACGTGAAGCCCGCCCCATCCGGCGGCGTCCTGCTGTGCCCTGCCCGGGACGGCTGCTGCTCGCCCGTCGCCGTTCCGGGGCAAGGGGCGAGTGTCGGCCGGATTCGGCAAGCGCGTTGAGTGATGGGCCGGTTACTGCTTACGGTGGCGGTGTCCGTTCCGCCGGGAGCGGGGTCCGGGCCGCGCCCGGTCCCGGCGCCTGGGGTCCGGTTCGGACGGTCGTGGCCGTGGTGTGAGGGGAGTCTTGGGGATGGAGCGGATCGTGGAGGTGGCGGGCAGCGGCGGCGACGGGGGCGGTGGCGGGGACGGGCATCCGGGGACGCCGTGGACGCCGCCGTCGGACCCGCCGTCGCCGGACGGTTCCCCGCCGCCGGGTGGCGGGACGCACCGCAAGTGACGCTCGCCCCCGAACAGCGGCAGGAGCAGGTGGAGGGCCGCCCCGGGGCGGGACGGTCGCGGTCGTTTCCCGTCGCGGACGCCTGGGCGGCGGCGTTCGACGCGCTCCCGCGTTCGCTGTTCCTGCCCGATCTGGTGTGGGCGCACGACATGGCCACCGGCACCAGCCGGCCCGTCGACCGCACGACCGACGAGGACGGCTGGCTGGAGGTGGCCGCGGCGGATGTCCCGGTCGTCACCCAGTGGGACGACGGTGCCCACCACGGCACCTCCCCCGGGACGGTGCCGACCAGCTCTGCGTCGCAGCCCTCCCTGGTCGCCTCGATGCTGGACGACCTGCAGGCGGAGCCGGGGATGCGGGTGCTGGAGCAGGGCACCGGCACCGGCTGGAACGCCGCCCTGCTCGCCCGCCGGCTCGGCGACGCGAACGTGACCACGATCGAGATCGACCCCGCGGTCGCGGCCAGGGCCCGCACGGCACTCGAACACGCCGGCCACCGGCCCGAAACGGTGTGCGGGGACGGCGCGGCCGGCCATTCGCCCGGTGCTCCCTATGACCGGATCGCCGCGACCTACGGGGTGCGCGACATCCCGCACGCCTGGATCGAACAGACCCGGCCCGGCGGCATCATCCTCGCCCCGTTCGGCACCCACTACTCCAACGCCGACGCCCTGGTCCGCCTCACCGTCCACCGGGACGGCACCGCGAGCGGCCCGTTCCTGCGGCCGGTGGAGTTCATGAAGATGCGCTCCCAACGCCTTCGCCCGCCGCAGCACCCCGCCGACGGCGGCACCCTCACCGAGAGCACCACCACCGCCACGCTGCCCGAGCACGGGAAGGTCGACCCGTTCCCCTTCGCCGCCGGGCTGCGCCTGCCGGATGTCACCCACGCCGTGCAGCCCCACCACGACGGCGCCCGCACGCTGTGGCTCTACTCGCTCACCGCCCCGGCGTGGGCCGCCGTGACGTTCCGCGACGGACAGGACGAGCACCCGGTGCGCCAGTACGGCGCCCGCCGTCTGTGGGAGGACTTCGAACGCACCATCGCCTGGTGGCACGAGGCGGCCGAGCCCGGCGTCGATCGGCTCGGACTGGCCGTCACCGCGCATGGCTGGCGGGCTTGGCTGGACGATCCCGCACGGCCGATCTGACCCGCCCCGGGTCACGGTGCCGGTCCGGTGGACACCAGGTGCCGTGAGGCGTGGTTCGGCCGTCGGTGCCCGCAGGCCGCCTGCGCCGACCATGGCGCGCCCGGCTCTGGCCGGCGGCCCGAGATTCGTACGGGGGCGCTTCAACCGAAGCGTCTCGCAGCGCCCGGCCGCGCCCCGGGGGAGTCGTTGTGGATCTTGGACTGGCAGCACACGTGCTATCGGCTCCGTCCGGATCTACCAGCGACCGACATGTTCCTGCCCCGGGTTCTTGAAGGGCGCTCGCGTGAGGGCTGGCTGCTCAGCCCGTATCCGGACGGGGAGTAGTTCGTCTTCCTGGCGGAGGACCTGCGTTTCGGCACTTTCGGCCACCCCTGGGAGCACTCCCTCTGCGTGTTCGGCGGCGAACTGCCGGATGCGGTCCAGGACGACCTGCGCCGTGCTCGGTCAGGAACCAGCCCTTGGCCCCGCCCGGACTGGGGTAGCACCAGCTCCTCGGCCAGGCCCCGCTCGCGCAGCCGGGCGCGCATTCTCTCGATGCTGCTGTCCGGCACGTGGAGCGGCGCAGTTGCTCGGCGGTGGCGATCCGGAACCGGAACAGGAACGCCACCACCGCCCAGGTGGTCTCCACCTCCCGCGTCCGGGTCGGATACGTCAGCATGGACGGTCCCGCCGTCTGGGACACCGCGACCACCCGCCTGCCCGAAGCACCACCAACGTCACCCGCCACGCGGGCCTCACCCCCCGGGAGAGATCGACCACTACTTCCTCCACCAGGCCGATCTCTTTCCTCCAGCAGGCCGACATCGACCTCCTCGACGCGGCCCGTCGCCGACTCGGCACCGCCCCCGACCGGGTTCCCGTCACCCTGGACCGGCTCGGCAACACCGCCGCCGGCACCCTAACGGCCCTGCACCAGACCGTCTCCGCCGGCGGACTGCGTCCGGGAGGCACCCACGTCCTGTCCGCCATCGGTGCAGGAGGCCACTGGGGCACTCTGTGCCTGCGCCAGGGCGTCGGCGTCGGCCCGGCAACGGCTCAGCGGCGCGTCGTCCGGCGGCGTACCGACCGTCCCGTACGGGGACGGCCGGGAACGTCGGGATGGTTCGGCGTCCGCGTTGGGTATGGTGGCTCCTGGCCGAGCAACGGCCCCGGACGAGACGCGCCGTACCCGGTCACGCACGACGACGCACTGCGCTGCCATGGTGGCGCTGCAAGCCCGTTCCGAAGTGGACCGGGCCGGTGTCTCGTGGAAGGAAGACCGGAATGGTCGTCGAATTGACCAGAAGTCTGTACACCGCCACCGCGGAGGCCGTCGGCGGCCGCAGCGGCACGGTCGCCACCGACGACGGTCGTCTGACGGCGCTCCTCGCCCCACCGCGCAAGAAGGCGCCCGAGGCCACCAACCCCGAGCAGCTGTTCGCCGCCGGATTTGCGGCCTGCTTCGGGTCCGCCCTGGCAGAGGTCGCCGGGGACAGCGGCCTGGATGCGACGACCGCCCGGGTCACCTGCCAGGTCGAACTGGGCACGACCGCCACACCGGCCGGCTACGGCCTGGCGGTGAAACTCGCCGTGGCCGTTCCCGGATGGAAGGCCGCCGATCTGCTGCCCTTCCTCCACAAGGCGGACGCCACCTGCCCCTACTCCCAAGCGGTGCGAGGCAACATCCCGGTCGTACTGGTGGCACTCGAAGCAGACGCGAGCCCGGGTGCCGAGGCCCCGGACGAAGACCGGTGAAGCCGGCGGCGAAAGGCCCGGACCAACGGCCCACGGCGCCCGCCCGCGCCCACGAGTCGTCGCTCCCGGCGCCCGAAACGGTGGGACCTCCCGCGCGCGGCGCCTGGCGCCGCCTCGGGATCAGCCGCAACGGCGGTCCACTCCTGGAGGAACGGGAGGCGATCTGGCTCCAGGTGGGCAACGAATTCGCGGACAGCCGCGGGTTCGCCGGCACCACCGTCTTCGACGGAGCGACGGTGCGGTTCCACCATGAGGTGGGGGAGCCCGGTGAGGACGTCGGCAGTCTGCGGTGGGACGGAGAGAACCTCGTCGAGTCCGGATCCAACCCCGACGGCAGTACGTTCCTCGAGATCTGGACACCGCTGCCGGGCCGCCAGGGCGAGGCCGGGTCGTGGCGTGTCGGGGACTGCCAGGTGGTGCGGGTCGGATGCCACGTCGTCCACGTCGACGGGACGGCGGGAACCTACCTGCGGACAGCATCCCCGGACAGCCCGTAAGCCCGCCGTCCACCGGTACGCCGGGCGGTCGACGAACCAGCACCTGAACTCCGGCCCCGGCAGGTGACCCGGCTCAAACGCCCGAGTTTCGCCCAGCCCGGTGCAGGTGGTCGCCGGGTCATCGGGGATCATCGGCCCTCCCGGGTGCACGAAAGCGCAGCCTCTCCGCGCCGATGGACAGTGAAAATGTGCGGGAGAGGAGTCGAGATGACCATGACCGACGCACTGAAGCGCCGCACACCGACCAAGGCATCGCGAGCCGGCCGAACGACGGCGGACACGACCTCACCCCGCATGAGCACCACCGGTGACGTTCGCAACGCCGCCGACGTTCTGCTCCTGGTCCACGACGCCTCCAACGGCCCGTGACGGCCGGGTCTCCACAGAAGACACGTCCCCGATCAGAAAGGTACGGCCATGGAGCTCGGCCTCATCGGTCTCGGCAAGATGGGCGGCAACATGCGCGAGCGCATCCGCCGCGCCGGCCACACCGTCATCGGTTTCGACCGCA
>NZ_JBEZIR010000176.1:0-14559 GCF_040651175.1 Kitasatospora sp. NPDC048540 | reverse complement strand
CTTGGGGCAGGTGAGGTGGTCGTAGAGCTGTGCGGGCTGGCCCTTGAAGAACTCGTCCTCTTCGGCGTCGCAGACCAGGGTGGGGCACTGGATCTGCTCGGCGATGCCGTCGGCGAGGGTGTGGTCGAGGTAGGCGGCGCCGAAGGCGCGGGGGGTGTCGACGCCCATGACGTACATGCCGTGGTTGAACGCCCAGCGTGCGGTGGCGTTGTCGGCCATGACCGCGTCGAGGGCGGCGTCGAGTTCGGGGGCGCGCTCGGCGCGCAGCAGGCGCTCGGCCTCCTCGCGGTCGTGGGGGGTGAAGCGCACGGAGACCTCGCCGAGGTCGTAGACGCCGTCGACGGCTATACAGGCAGCCAGCCGGTGCTCGAACGCCGCCGCCCTGGGGGCGAGCAGGCCGCCCATGCTGGAACCCAGCAGCGCGATCCGGCCGTTGTCGACCTCCGGGAGGGTCTCGGCGAAGTCGATCACGGGGGTGATGACGTTCTCCCAGTCGGTCCGGAAGACCAGACCCTGGTGGTGGAGCGGACCGGGCTGGCCGGGACCGTCGAAGGCCAGCACGGTGTAGCCGCGCTCCACCGCAGCCAGCGCGCCACCGAAGTGCATCTCCTCGGCGGTGCCGTCGAAACCCGAGTGCATGATCACGGTCGGGCGCGGCGCGCCGGAGGTGTCGACCCGGTAGAGGTAACCGGGCAGCGTGGTGCCCTCGTAAGGGATGGCGACCGGCTCGATGATGGGGGTGAACAGCGCGGCCGCCGCCCGGAAGCAGGCCACGCTCCGGTCGTAGGCGTGGTCGTGGCGGGGGTCGCACGGGTGGCCGTGCAGGAAGAACTCCGCCGAACGGTAGTAGTTGGACGCCCGCAGGAACCCGTCGCGGGCGCTGACCTTGTGACCGGCCTTCAGTGCGCGCTCGGCCTCCTCCGCCACCCGCTCCGCGGTCGCCAGCCACTCGGTGTGCCAGCTGTCGTAGTCGCCCTCGACGATGCGCTCGCCGGTGGCGACGACCTCGCCGAAGTCGGCGCCGCCGTAGGCGATGTGGCTCATCGAGCGCAGGGTCTCGTACCAGAACTGGGTGTTGTTCGGGAACAGCAGGTTCTTCATGACGGCCTCCTCGGCATTAAGCACTGATCTGTGCTTGTGGTGAGGACTGTAGACCCCCGGGGCATCGTTAGGCAAATATCTGTGCTTGATGACCGCCGCCACCCCGGACGCCATCGCCCTGGACCGCCTCGCCGAAAGCACCACCGGCCCCGCACTCCCGACCGCAGGACACCGGGGTCCAACCGACCTGCCCGCGCGGCCTCACCTCGGCCGCACCGCCACAGCCACAGGCTCGCGGCCGGTACCGGCCGCGCCGGGAAACGGGGCCCACGCGTCGGCGGCCACGGCACTGCGGGTGAGGCCGATGCCGCATGAGGCCACCGCCTCCTACCGTCGACTCGCGGCCGACGGCCGACCGCCCAGGCCCGTCGGGGGCCTGGGAGGTCGGCCGACGGGTCAGTGGAAGTGCGGCAGGAAGCGCTCGCTCGGGGTGTGCGCGGAGCAGGGGTGCAACATCAGGATGCCCGCGTTGTCCACGCACAGGTCGGTGCTCTTGTGCTGGATCATCCAGGCGCCCGGTTCCTCGCTCCACCAGCTCAAATCGAAGATCTGGGAGTACGTCCCCTGGCAGTCCGACTCGCTCAGCGGCGACCCGTCGGAGGCCCCCGGGCCGCCTTCGACGCCGATGCACTTGCCGGTCGCGTTGTTCACGATGTTGAAGTCCCACTGGCCGCCGCCCGCGGCGTGCCGCATGGTCCACAGGCTCCCCTTTGCGTCGTAGGCGCCGGCGACCACGCGGGTGCCGTTGGCGTTGCTGCGCCTCTCGAAGCCGAGGAAGGTGCCGGGGTGGGCGTCGTCGACCAGGTCGACCACCGACCCGGCACCGACGATCCGCGTCCGGTAGTAGATCGGGTAGTGGTCGGAACTGCGGCCGGCGGTCCGCATGCCGCGGAAGTTGCCCATGCTGCGGGTGGAGATCATGTAGTCGAGTTCGCCGCCGCTCTGCTGGGTCGCCGCACCACTGTGGTAGACGAAGCCGTTCAGGCCGGCCGCCACGGTGAACATCCCCTGGTTCGGGTCGCGGTTGAAGTCACCCATCGCCGTCCACGCGTGTCCGGCGGCGGTCGCCTGCTGGGCGATGTTGCCGAGCAGCTCCGGCGCCTCGTTGTTGGCGCCCGAGGCGGCGGCATGGACGTTGTAGTAGATGTCGTCGTCGAAGCGCAGTCCGAGCGCGGGCCGGTTGCCGGCACGGCCGGGCGGGGCGACGAAGATCTCGTGGGCCATCGTGTGGGTGACGGTGGCCAGGGTGACCCGGTGCCCGGTCGGGTCGGTGTCCAACCAGTAGACGTAGCGGGAGCCCCACCGGAAGAGGTAGACCGTGTAGCCATTGTGGGAGGTCGTGCTCAGCAGCGACATGCCGTACTGGTGCGGGTTGGAGCCCGCCTCCTGGACGGCGACGATGTCGTTGTCGTTGCTGATGGCCCGAACGTCGCTCCAGCGGGCGCCCTGGGAGTTGTACGACGCCGTGGAGTGGTGTTCCGGCGTGTCCGCGTGGGCCGCGCTCGCGGGCAGGACGACCAGCGCGCCGACCAGCGCGGCCAGGGCCGGCAGGACAGCGAAGGCGCGGGTGCGGGTACGCAGGCGGGACAGGGTGGCAAGGGGCAAGGGGGGACCTCGGATTCCGGCAGGGCCGACAAAGGGAATGCGCGCGGGAGAACCGGGCGCCGGGGCCTGGCGGGGTGCCACCGGCTTCCCCGGCCGCCGGGTTTCGCGCGCCGTCCAGTACGGTATTGCCCGCCCATCAGGTCGTACCAGGCAGTAACACCGGCAGAACTGGCGGACCCTGGCTACTTCTGCCGACCTGCGCAGGGGATCGCAGCCCGGCGTCATGCGCTCCCGAACGGGTCCGCTCCGGCCGCATCCGATCGACGTCACCGCCTGCTGCGGCGAGTGATCCCGCGACTTGCGGTCGTTGACGAACCGGCACCGACCCGAGGCAGTACCGTCGTGGTGCACCAGGTGGCGCCGGGTTGGTTCTTGAACAACGCCATGGCCAGGCGGGTGCAGCCGACGCCGGGCCGGCTCGCGCAGCCCGCCGAGCACGGCGTCGAGTGGGCGTAGGCGGCGCTCGTTGGTTGCGCCGGGTGCTGCTGGCCGGCCTCGCGACGTGTGGGGTCGGCCGGCGGCAGCGTCTGCGGGTCAGCGGCGTGGCTTGGGAGTGATGCGGGCGTGGAGCAGTGCGGCGCGGGTGAGTCCGGTGCCTTGCTTGTGGTCCTCGTTGAACAGGGTGGTGAGCCCGTGCGGGGCGCTGTTCCACTAGGTGTCGAGGGTGATACGGGCTCCGAGGTCGTCGAGGAGGATGTTGACGACGTGAGAGAACTCCCCGGGGAGCTCGTCACCTGCGTTGCCCACCACAGGTGTTCCCCGGGGATGTAGGGGCCGGGTGGACGAACCCGTCCGTGGTCGTGATCCGGACGGGGCCGTACAGAACGATGGAGGCCCGCTCGCCGCGGCCGGGCGGCAGGGACAGCGGGACGTAGAACAGCCACCGGGCGGGGCTCTCGTCGTCGTCCTTGGTGCGACGACCGGCAATGTCGGTCGGGGGGTCGGTGAAGAAGGCCTCGACCGTCTTGACTTCGGCGAGGGTGACGTGGCCGGCAGTGGGATCGCAGAGGGCCAGGCGGCGGGCCCACCGCTCGACGACCGGGCTGTCGGTCACCGGACGCCGGCTGAAGCGCCCGAAGGGCAGCAGCTCGGGGTGGCGGGCGGCGCGGGCGAGGCGGTCGAACATGTCCTTGGTGTTGGGGTAGGACATCGCCAGCCCCAGGGACGGGCGGAAGAGACTGACGAAAACCATGTCGCCGTCGGCGGCCTCGGGGACGGCGTCGCGCTCGTGCCTGTAGTCGGTGCAGAGGGCGGTCAGGTCCGCGGTAACGGGGATGGTGCGGGGCTTACGGGCCTTAGCCAGCGCCCGGTTCGGACTATCGGTACGCCGGTGGATGCGGATGTGCGGGCCGTCGGTGGTCCAGCCGAGCGCGCGGGAGGAGGCGCGCGGGCTCGGTGGTGCGGTGCTCCGAAGCGGTCACCGCACCGGGCGCCGGGCGGCGCACCGGGGCCCGCGGCGCAGCGGGTGTTCCGGTAGGTTGGCGCGGCACTGAGAAAGCCGACGGCGGCACCACGGGCGGTGCAGCTCACCGTACGGGGCGCCGTCTGCCATCCCTGCTGGGGTGGGGTGCGCGGGGTGCGGGGTGGGCGGCGGCCCGGGGGTGGGTTGTCCGTCCATGGCTCTGGATCGGGCTCTCGTTGGGTGGGAATTTCCGACAAAGCGCCGGGTATTCGCGGGTGGGGCCGTACATTCGGCTGCTAAGAGCAGTGATTGACGATCCGGTGGGAGTGGTTGTGGCAAACGCCAGCACGGGCACGTTCGGTGCGGACAGCGGTGTGGGATCGACGGTCGCCCTGCTGAAGGAGCAGCTGCCCGCGGTGCGGGAGCGGCGCCGGCTGCTGGAGGAGCAGCTCGCTGCCCTGATCGCGCAGGAGAGCGCCATGGTCAGCGCGTTGGAAGGACTCGCGGCCCTCACCGGCATCCCTGTCGGCCGGCACCACAAGGACACCGCCGCCGCGGAACACACAGCGGCGGAAATCCAGGCGCAGGCGGAGACGGAGCCTGTCGGGCCCGGCGCGGCAGCAACGCCCTCCGGGGCCGGCGAGCAGGCCGCCGCGGATACCGCGCCCGAAGCCGAAACTGCGGCGGCGCAGCCCGCCCGCGGGCGCACCAGCGCACGCAAGGCCCCGGCCGGCCGGAAGAGCTCCCCGGCCGCGGTGGCCGACGACGCGGCCACACCCGACCCGGCGCCGGCGCCGGTCCGGAAGGCCGCCACCCGCAAGGCCCCGATCACCGCCCCGGGCGGGAAGACGGCGGCAAAGACCACCGCCGGGCCCACCCCGGAACAGGACACAGCACCCGCCATCGCCACGACGGCACCGGCGGCGGCACGCGGGAAGGCGGCCGCGGCCCGCGCCGCGACCGGTGGCGCGGCGAAGAAGGCGACGAAGCCCGTCACCGGCGCCGTCGGGAATGCCTCCGCGCCGGACGCAAAGCCCGCGAAGAAGACCGCCCGCCGGGCGGCCGTGGCGGCCGGTGAGGTATCGGCCCCGGCCGCGGACACCACCCGGACCACCGCCGAGAAGTCCGCCGGCGGGAAGGCGGCGAAGAGCGCAACGTCGGCCCCGGCCGCCCGCAGGAAGGCCGTCGCCGTCCCTGCGCAGGCCGGCCCGGCCGACAGCACCGCCCCGGGCGCGACCGCACAGGGGCGGCGCACGGGATCCGACCGGCGACAGGGCCTGACCGACGCGGCCGGTGTCCTCGCGGTCCTGTCCGCGGCCACCGCGCCGCTGCGGGCCCGCGAGGTCGCCACCACGCTCGGCCTGGACGACCTCGAGTCGAACGTCAACGCCGTCCGCACCCGGCTGGAGCGTCTCGCCAAGGCCGGGCAGGCGCAGCGGACCGGGCGCGGCCTGTACGCCGCCACCGCGACGGCGGTGGCGGCGGGCTGACCTTCCGGCGGAGATCCGGGAGGTGGCGCGGGTGTGCGGCGGCGCCCGACGGGGTGAGGTGTGCGTCTCGTCCCGTCGGACGCCACGCAGAGGTTGGCGCGGCGCGGGGTGTCCGCGTGCGGGGCTGCGAGCCCGGCCCGGGGGACGGCCGCCGGGCGGTTCGCGGTGCTCACGGCGCCGGGCGGGGCGGCAGTCGCCGGGCCGGGCCGCCCGGGGGCGCGGGGTGCGCGGTCGCCGGCGACCTGCAAGTAGTGCCCGGTGGGGAGCACGCCACCGTGGACTGCGTCAGCACCTTCACCGTGATCACCACCGACGACGACGGCTCCAGGAACACCGGCTACGTCGCCACCGACGGCAAGCCCTACCTCGTCAGGATCACCCACGACGGCGCCGAGCCCGGCGAGATGAACTTCACCAACTTCGACAGGCCCATCACCGTCCAGGCCCCGCCCGCCGACAGTGTCATCGACTACAGCCAGTTCGAGGCCAAGCTCACCACCATCTGACGGACCGACAGGTCCGACCCTCCCGAGGCCGGCCGGGGGCGGCAACACGCGGTGTGCGGTGCCCGGTCAGGTGATCTGGCGCAGCAGTACCTCCTCTCCCCCGCCGGCGGTGGCCAGCAGCCCGCCGTCGGGGGAGAACTCCGCCGACCAGACCGCATCGGCGTGGGCGTGGGCGTGCAGAGGCCCGCCGGCAGGCCGGCCGGTCGCGGTGTTCCAGAGCCGGACGGGGCCCGACTCGTCCACGACGGCGCACAGGTTGCCGTCCGGGGAGAGCGCGGCCGAGCAGGCATCCCCGGGACGGCCGCCGCGACGGCCGGGGTCGATGTCCGTCGGTTCCCAGCCGACCCGCCACCGTTGCAGGGCCCCGGTGTGGGTCACCGACAGGCCTTCGGTGCGGCCGGTGAAGAACACGGCGACCGTATCGACGGCCGGTCCGACGGTGATGTGCTCTCCGCTCGTCAGGTCCCACAGCCGCAGGGCGTCATCTGCGGGTGTCGCCGCCAGACATGTGCCGTCGGGGGGGAACGCCACCGAGTTGACGAGACCGGTGTGCCCGACGAGCGAGCGGGTCCGGCGGCCGCTCGCGGGGTCCCACAGGCGGATGGCCCGTTCGATTCCGGAGGTGGCGAGCGTCGCGCCGTCGGGGGAGAACACCACGCTGTCGATCCGGTGGCGGTCCGCTTTCAGGGTGCGGACGGCGGACGGCTTCGGGCCGAGCCGCCACAGCCGGGCTGTTCCGTCCTCCCCGCCGCTGGCGAGCAGCGCGCCGTCGGGCGAGAAGGCGACGGAGTTGACGTGGCCGTGGTGGCCGAGGAGCGATGTACCGAGTTGCCGGCCGCTCACCACGTCCCAGAGCCTGACCGACCCCTCGGTGCCCGCGGTGGCCAGCACGGCGCCGTCCGGGGAGAACGCGAGCGCGTGGACGTCGTCGTGCCGGGTGCGGATGGGTGGGAGCAGGAGACCCACCCGGTCCGCGTGGTGCCGCAGGGCGTACCGCACGGCCCTCTCGGACAGGCTCGAACCGGCCTTCCAGCCCTTCGGGAAGGGCTCCCGGACCGTGATCGCGCCGGCGGCGGCCGGACCCGGGGCTGCAGATGCGGCCGGGGCACCGCTCTCGGCCGGGGCCGGAACCGGGGCCGTCGCGCTGTTCCAGCAGCCACGCAGCCCGTCGAGGACCTCGCGGCCCGCTCCGGCCGCCGACAGTGCCCCGTGCAAGGCGCAGAGGGCGTCCCACGGCGGCAGTCGCACACCTCGCAGGTAGCGCGAGAGGCTGGCGGCACTGACTCCCGCGGCCGCGGCCAGACGGCGCTGGCGCAGCCCGGTGGCGACCAGCGCTTCCTGGAGCGCGCTGGCGAACGCCGCCACCCGCGGGGGTGTCCCGGCCTCGATCGGCCAGGTGCGCGGGGCGGCACTGTCCTCGGGCGCGGCGGGCGCCTGGGGGACGGGCGTTGCGGGGGTGTTCCGGGGCGCGGGACGGGTGTCCTTGCGGGCGAGCTCGTCGGTGCGCAGCCGGGCCCAGGTGTCGGTCCACGCCCTCGTGTGAGTGTCCGGCGCCTCGCCGGTAACGGACTCGGCCAGCATGCACGCGACCACGATGCCTTCGACGGCCCGGCGGCCGGGCAGGGTGGTGCGTTCGGAGGCGAGGGCTGCGCACAGGGTGGAGGCGGAGACCTGGCAGTGGCGGGCCATCCACTGGTAAGGGGGCTCGCCGGCCCAGATCCTCAGCTCGCGCAGGGCCTGGAGGAAGGCGGGGACGGTGCGGATGCCCCGGGGTGAGCGCGGCCGGTCGAGGACCTCGTAGTGGCGGGACGGTTCTTGGCGGTGGCGGGCGATCAGCCACTGCTCGCGCCAGTGCTGCTGGTCTCCCCCGCACGCCGCGGCGTAGGCAAGGGTCACATCCAGGCTGGGCAGTTTGGTGCCGGAGGCGGCCTCGGACAGCACGGTGGTGCCGTAGCCGCTGGCGCGGGCGACGGCGGTCAGGGGCGGGCTGCCGGCCGTGCGGCGCAGCCGGCGCAGTTGTTCGGCGAGGACGCGGTGGGGTGCGTCGGGGTGGATGGGGGTTTCGGGGCGGGGCACGCGCTTCCTCCTTCACCGCGGGTGGCGGCGCGCGCGTTCGAGGGCGCCGCCACCGGGTCGGGCGAGGGGTCAGCTGGTGCGGGCGAGGTCGCGGGCGGCGGCGCCGATCGCGATGACGGCCGCGGTGGCGGAGGTGATGTCGTAGCCGCGGGCGAGCAGGATGATGACGATCACGGTGGCGGGCACGAGGGCGGGCACGGTGCGGCGCCGGCCGGCGGGCAGGGGGATCTGCAGGGACGGCAGGCCGGTTGCGGGCACACGGGTAGGCAGGATGGTCACGGGTGGTTCCTCTGATCCGGTATGGATGTGCGGGGCGGTCACGGGATTGCCGGCCCGTGTCCGTTCCACCACTCTGGCACGCCCTGAAGGTCCGTCAGCGCCGTTTTGGGGGCGGTGTTTTCCGCCGATGTCCGCGAATTGTGGATGAGCGGTCCGGGGGCGGGCCGGTCCCGGGGACGCCGGGTCGCTTCCGTTCGGCGTACAACCCGCACCGGGGTGCAGGTCACCGGGGAGTGTTGTCCGCTTCCGTGCGAAGCCGTGCAGACGGACGGTTCCCTCTTCCGGCAACGCCTGGTGGCAGGTATCAATCATCAACAGATGCGCCGCCGGTCGTCCGGTCGGCGCCGGGAGACGTGTTCCCTCTGATCCGGGCACCCCTTCCATCCCTTCCCGGGGGCCTTCCGAATTGCCGCGGAAGCCCCGGCACCACCGGCGGCACCCGTACGAGCGGGGGCCGCCGTTCGGCGTGCCCGCGACGACCTGCGAACAGCACCCCCTCACCCCCCCTCACCCCCTCACCCCGGCATCGAGCGCACTCCCCCAGCACGCCCCGCCTCCCCCGCCTCCCCCCGCCTCCATCTGTCCCCGGCCACGGCCAGGCTCGGCCGGGCACATGACGGGAGGCGCGGCGGTGGACGGACCGGGAGCCGACGGGGGCGGCGGGCGGTGGCCGCTGCGGGTCAGGGTGTCGGGTGGGCGTCTGGACCACCGGGCCCGGTACCGGGCCGCGGCCGGGCGCCGCTCGGTGCGGCGGGTGTGGTTGGAGCTGGCCTGCGGCCGGCACCGGGTCACCGAAGCCGATCTGCAGCGGCCCCTGTCGGGAGCGGTCTGCCCCGGCTGTCAGCGGCAGGTAGCGGACGATGCCGACCCTGCCCGTGTACGGCGGCGGGCCGCCGAACTGGAAGAGAGCCGGGCCGCCCGGCTCCGCCAGGAGAGTCTGTTCCCGGCCCGGTCGGCGATCTGAGGCGGGTTGCGGGCCGGGCCGGAGACTGCAGTGACCGGTCGCCGCCGTGGCGGCGCGGGCTGCCGCGCGCTGTACCGCGGCCGGCGCCGCTTCGGAGCAACGGCAGCGGCCGCCGCGCCGGCCCGCGCACCCGCGGCCGCTCCACGGCCGTCCGGGCCGGGCGACCGCCGGTGCGGCGGGAGGCACCGTGGTCGATCGCGCCGGAGAGTACCGCCAGTTCCTGTGCAGCGCCCGATCCGACCGGCAGCACCACGTGGGTCAGGTCGCCCGCAGGCCTCCGGCCGGTCCTGCCCGCCCAGCGACCCGGAACCCGGTCGCCGCACTTCAGCCAGGCCCCGCAGGCCCTCGCAGGCCGCTGACGGATGGCCTCCCACACGTACGCGACGCGGCGGGCGAGGCCGTCAGCGAGCCGGACCGGCGTCTTCGGGGCCGGCCCGGCAACGGCAGCGCAGCCCGTCCAGGCGCTGCGCGATCGCCTCGTACGGCTCGCCGGGTGACACCTACGGTCCGGCGGGCGGGGTGGTCGGGGATCCGGCCGGGGCCGCGGAGTCCGGCACCCCGGCGTAGTCGGGCAGCTCGACGCCGTTGATCGCCCGCCCGACCAGCTCGGTGAACCACTCGCCGGCGAAATCGGGGAGCGGCTCGGCGTCCGGGCCGGGGACCTGGCGGCTGCGGGCGTTCAACCGGCCGATCTCCTGGTTGGCCTCGACGAACGAGCGCATCCGGGCCTCGTAGCGGGCGAACCCGGCGTCGGCATCCCATCCGGCGGCGGCCAGCTCCCCCGCCAGCAGGTAGGCGCCGACCAGTGCCAGCCCGGTGCCCTGTCCGGACATCGGTGACGAGCTGAACGCCGCGTCCCCGAGCAGCCCCACCCGTCCGCTCGACCAGCGCTCCATCACCACCTGGGCGACCTGGTCGAGGTAGAAGTCCGGGGTGTCGTCCAGGTGCGCCAGGATGTCGGGGGCCAGCCAGCCCAGACCCGCCATCCGCTCACGCAGCAGGCGCTTCTGGGCCGCGACGTCGCGGTAGTCGACGTCGGCGTCGCCGTCGCGCGAGGCGGAGTAGAACATCGCCATCGCCCGGGTGGCGTCCTGGATGGGTCGCAGCAGGACGGAACGCCCCGACTCCTGGTCCTGGTACTCCAGCAGCCAGCGGTCCAGGGCGAACTCGTTGGGCACGCTGTAGAAGGCCAGTACGTGTCCGAGGGGGCGCACGAATCGCTCGTGCGGCCCGAAGACCATCGCCCGCAGCTCCGAGTACAGCCCGTCGGCCCCGACCACCAGATCGAAGCGCCGCCGGCCGCCGCCCGCGAGGACCACGTCGACTCCGTCCGCGTCCTGGGCGAGCTCGGCGATCCGGTCGCCGAAGATGTACTCGACGTCGTCGCGGGTGTCGTCGTAGAGCACCTGGGACAGGTCTCCACGCAGGACCTCGATGTCCGCGATGAACCCGTCGCCACCGTCGTCGTCCGCGCGGAAGGTCTCCAGCACCTTCCCGTCCGCGTCCACGGTGTGCGCGCCGGCGGTGTCGGTGCAGGCGGCCCGGACCTCCGCGTCCAGCCCCATACGCCCGATGACCTCCTTGGCGACCCCGCGCGCGTCCACCGCCTGCCCACCGGGGCGCAGCCCCGGGGCCCGCTCCACCACGGTCACCTCCGCCCCCCGCCGGCGCAGCCAGTGGGCGAGGGCGGGTCCCGCGATGCTGGCCCCCGCCACCAACACCCTGGGACCGGGCACCGCCGTCTCCCGGTCACCCGTCCGGATCGCGCGCTCCGGCCCGCGGTCGTCGACGTCCATCACTGCCTCCCTGTGCTTCCTCCACCGACCGGCCGGGGGTAATCCGCCCGCCGGACCGCGGTACCTCGATCACTATGGCGCTCATCCTCGCGCCCGCCCCTGACACATGGCCGTAGAGCCGCGCAACTTCCCGTGTCGCGGCGGGTGCAGCTCGGCAGCCTCCGGACCCTGTCGGGTTCGTGCGTCGAAGGCGATACCCCTGGGCCCGATGGCGAAGCGGGGCCACCCGGCCGGCCGGACGGGGACAAGGACGGGGACGGGGGTGCAACGGTTCCCGAGATTGCGGCGCGCGCACCGGCTCTCCTCATCGGGTGCTGGTGTCAGGAGCCGCGTCATCGCCACCCACGGATGCTGTGGCGTGCCGGTGGGAAAACGGGAGCAGCGGCATCGGCTCGGCCGTAGGAGCCGGTGAGCGCGGGAGTCCTCCGGGGTGCTGATGGTGGAGGCGGGGCGTGGAGGGTAGTGCGCGGCGGTGGGCGCGGCGTGCGCGGTCGCCTTCGTCGACATCTCCTTTGCGGCGCCCGCCGGTGGGAGCCGTGGGCGCCGACGGTCACGGCGCTCCCGGACGGTGGTCACGGCGCGCGGACGGCAGGGGATCACCGTGGTCGGCGTCCTCGAAGGTGCCGCCGGCCGTGCCCGGCCAGGTTGGCAGCGTGGGCGACCGAGGCGCGGGGACGGGGTCCGGCGGGGGCTCGGGGCGAGGCGTCCGGGGGACGTTCCTGCGGCTCACACGCCTGACGGCGGTCACCCTGTCACCCGCGCCGCACTCCCCCGCACCGGTGACGGGAGGTGACGGGAAGAGGCCCGGGCCGGGCGCCCGCCGGACCCACCGCTCGTGGCCGGGGTGTGCGTAGCCCGGCCGGCGTGGCGGCTGTTCCCGGCGGTAGCAGTGGTACCGATGGGCGTACGTCTCTCGCCGACGGCGCGGCGGCCGGTCTCCTGCGCCGGGTACGGACCGGGCGGGGCATCACGTTGTGCGACCACTCTTGGCGTGATCGGTGGCGGATGTGGCCGGTGGGGCCGGTGCCGCCGAGGCTGTCACCGGGAGCGGGGACTCCAGGCGATGTGGTGACCGATCGTCACATACAGGCCGTTGCGGATGGAGCCCGCTGGCGGCTTCGCCGGGGTATTGGCGTGATCGGGGGCGCATTGGCGGCCTTCTCGACCATGAAAACCCCCACAAATAGGGATATCCCTGGCTCAATTTCGTGCTCATTACCGCCGGTAACCGTCAACTGACCTGCGGCGCAAGGGAGTTGCTTGATGACCGACCGCAACCACCCGTAGCTTCTTGGGCGGTGCAACGAGCACCACCCGGGTTCACCCGATGCACGGCCCGCCGGCCGACCTCCGGTGCGAAGGCCGTGCCCGCCGGCCGGCCGCGGCTCGGAACGGGCCGGCGGCGAGCAGGACCACCGGAGCGGCACGGCACGTCCCACACGTGCCCGGCCGCCCATCGAGTGCGGAGAGCGAAGCACAGGCCCACCCGGGCACGGCTCCCCGTATCCGCCCGGAATCTCTGTCGAGAGGATGCTCATGACTTCCGGTCACGAGACCGCCACTGCCACCACCTCCACCCGGACCACGACCACCACCAAGCGCAACCGGGTCCGCGCGGCCGTCGTCGCCGGCGCCGCCGCCGCGGCGCTGCCGGTGGCCGTACTCGTCCCGGCCCCCTCCGCCTCGGCCGCCTCCCCCTCCGCCTGGGACACCGTCGCCCGGTGCGAGAGCGGTGGCAACTGGTCGATCAACACCGGCAACGGCTTCTACGGCGGGCTGCAGTTCACCGCCGGCACCTGGCGCGCGTACGGCGGCACCGCGTACGCGCCACAGGCGAACCGGGCCACCAGGGCGCAGCAGATCGCCGTCGCCGAGAAGGTGCTCGCCTCGCAGGGCCCCGGCGCCTGGCCGACCTGCTCCAGGAAGGCCGGCCTGACCCGGTCCGGCGCACCGGCCCGGACCGACCCCGCCACCAGGACCGAGCCGGCCGCTCCCAAGTCCCGGCCCGCCCAGGCCCCGCCGGCACACAAGCCCCACCCGGGCCCCGCCGACGCCACGCGACCGGCCCGGACGCCGACCCGGTCGGCCCCCTCGGCCCCGTCAACCCCGGTCAACTCGCCGCGGAACGGCACCCCGACCGGCACCTACACCGTCAAGAGCGGCGACACCCTGAGCGAGATCGCGGCCAAGTTCGGCACCGACGGGCGAAGCCTGTACGCGAGGAACATCCGCACCATCGGCGCCGACCCCGACCTGATCTTCCCGGACCAGGTGCTGGACCTCTGACCCCCGGCCTGTCACCCCTCCGACACCTGGCCGGCTCCGGCGCACGACGCAACCGCCTCCAGGGGCGGCCGCCGACCGCCGGACGCCGGCGTACACGCCCGCCCCGGAACGACGCGATGGACGCCGGCCTGGCAGCTGTGATCGCGACGCAGGACACGGGCATGCCCGGCCGTCGCACCCGCACCGAGTGGGCGCGGTTCCGGCCGGCCGGCCCGGACTCCGATCGGCTCCCCTCCACGCGGACCCGGCCCGTACGACGGCGATCGAGGGCGGGGCGGGCGGGTCCGTCCATCCGCCCGGGGAGCAGCGCGGCGGCGACAGAGGCCCTGGCCCGGACGGCCGCGCACCGCTACCTGGCGACGTTCGTGTTCAACACCAGGTACTTCGCGCAGGGATGAGGGCGGCGGCCGCGACGAGCAGCAGCACCCGTTGAGTTCGATCCGGCGGTCGCCCGCGGCCGGGCGGACGCCGGCGGCGTGCCGGTGCCTCGAGGGCGGGTTCGCGCTCCGCCGTCGGGGCAGGTGCTTCGACGGGGCGCTGTGCGTCTGTCCGGGGTGCTCCCACGAGGTGGACGTCAGCGCCACGTCCTGGTCGGAGACGTCCGGCCCGGGACCGAGGAGCCTCACGGCGCCTCCGGCCGCCGATGCCGATGCCGATGCGGACCGGACGCCGGGTGCGGTGCTCGCGGCGCTGCCCGCCGCCGTCCGTCACTCGCCAGGCACCCGACGAACCGATCCGGACGCTTCTCCCGACCGGGGACCCGCCGGCCACTGCCGTTCCATCGGCACGCCCCGCCTGCCCGACCGGTGTGCTGGTCCCCTGTCGATCCCTGCCCCCATGGGTGTGCGGGCCGTCAGCGGTGGGCGGGGCGCGGCCCGCCGCTGTGTGGCAGGCGGGTCGGGCAGCGCGCAGGCCGGCATGCCGGGCCCCGGCGGGGCCGGAGACGGCGGTGCCCGGGTGTGCGGGGAGTACACCCAGGCACCGGGCTGGGCCTGCAGGAGGCGCTGCCGGACAGCGGGTACCGCTCGCTCACCCGGGCCGTGCCGATGCTGCG
>NZ_JBEZIR010000175.1:0-14677 GCF_040651175.1 Kitasatospora sp. NPDC048540 | reverse complement strand
GCCGGCTCCTGATCGGCCTCTACCCGGCCCGCTACCGCGAACTGCACGGCGAGGACATCGCCGCCACCTTCGCCGAGGCCACCGAAGGCCTGAGCGGTCGCGCGGTCCTGCGCGAACGCCTCGACCTCGCCTCCCATGCCCTGCGCCTACGGCTGCGGATGGCCTCCACCGACCCGGCCGGCCGGATGCTGGCGGGGGCGGCCCCGGTCGCACTCGCCCTCGGGGTCGGCGAGTGCCTGTACGACCAGGTGTGGTATCTGCACAACGTCACCCAGGCCCTCTCCCACATGGCCACCCGGCCCCGGCTGGCCGCGTTCACCTCGGGCATGTACCTGGCGCTGGTGGTGCCCTGGATCGTGGCCCTGCTGTGTGCCGCGGTCGGCCGGTGGAAGCCGGCCCGCAGGGCGGCCGTCCTGGGGCTGCTGACCGAAGCCGTCTCCTGGGGGCTGGTGTTCGGGCACGCCTGGCAGATGTACGGCGAGCTCGCACGAATCGCCCTGCTGGCCGCGCTGGTGCTGCTCGCCCCGCCCGACCTGGTCGACACCGCCCGCCGCGGCCGGTGGGAGGTGACCGGCCTCGCCCTCGGGGCCGGTCTGCCGCTCGCCGCGCTGGCCACGTTCGACGCGACACTGCTGGGGGTGTTCTGGCGGTCGGTGCCGGCCCTGCTGTCCATCTGGTCGTTCGCGGTGGCGGCGGCTCTGCTGCTGGCGCATCTCTCCACGCGGCGGCCCGACCTGTTCCGGGGAGCGGGGATCGCACTCGGGACGGCGCCCTGGCTGGTGGAGTCCGCCCCGTGGCCCGTCCCGGTGGCGTGGGCGGGCACGGCGTTCGTGGTGCTGATCGGCGGCGCCGTGGCAGTCGGCGGGGTGGTCCACCTGGTCCGCCGGGCGATGGGCGCCGAACCGATCGAACCGGCCTGAGCCCGGCGGTCCCCGCCGACCGGCAGGATGGCGGTATGACCGACGATGCCGAGCTGCTCCGGTGGCGGATGCACGCCCAGTTCGCCGACGGCCCGTCAGGGGTCGCGGAGATCGCCCGCCGCTGCGCCGGCGTCCAGGCCCAGGACGCCGGCGCCGTCCGGCTGGCGCTGCGGGCCCGCGGCCTGCGCGATCCGGCGGCCGTGCAGGCCGCGTACGCCGCCGGCGAGGTGGTCGCCACCTGGCTGATGCGCGGCACCCTGCACCTGGTGCCGGCCGGGGACGCCGCCGGACTGCTGGCGCTGTACCGGGACCGGCTGCTGGCGGGCGGCGCCCGCCGCCGCCGGGAGCTCGGGCTGACCGAGGAGCTGTGCGCCCGGGCGCTCGCCGTCGCCCCCGGACTGCTGGACCCTCCGCCCGGCCGGGCGGAACTGATCGCGGCGCTGCGCGCGCACGGTGTCCCGGTGGAGCCGAAGGGGCAGGCCCCCGCGCACCTGACGGCCTTCCTCGCGGCGCACGGTGTGCTCTGCCGGGGCGCGGAGGTGGCGCCGCGCGAACCCGGCTACCGGCCGCTGCCGGCGGGCCGGGAGCTCACCGCGGGGGACCTGGCGCGCGGCTACCTGCGCGCCTTCGGCCCGGCCGCCCTGGCCGACCTCGCGGCCTGGTCGGGCCTGCCGCAGGCGACGGCCCGGGCGGCCTTCGCGGCGGCCGGGGCGGTGGAGACGCTGCCCGGGCTGTCCGTGCTGCCGGGCTCGGCACCGCCGCCGCCCGGTCCGCCGCTGGTGCGGCTGCTCGGTCCGTACGACGGGTACCTGCTCGGCTACCGCTCGCGGGGGCTGATGCTGGACCCGGCGCGGGCGAAGCGGATCAACGCCGGCGGCGGGGTGGTCCGGCCCGCGCTGGTGGCCGACGGCCGGGTGCTGGGCACCTGGCGGACGGCCCGGGGCGAGCTGCTGGTGGAGCCGTTCGAGGTGCTGCCGCGGGGCGTCCGCCGGGGCCTCGACGCCGAGGTGGAGGCGGTCGGGGGCTTCCTCGGCGAGCCGCTGTCGCTCCGGCTGGAGGACCCTGCATGAAAAATCGGACATAAAGTGCGAATAAGTGTTATATCCGTCCAGGATCGGGTAGCTACAGGGCGCCTGCCAGTCTCGATCGAGGAGGTGGTCCCGGTGTCGACCCAGTTGCCCATGGGCATGGAGCACCACCCGGACATCCTGGAATTGCGTGAGCACTACGAGCGGGCCGCGGCCACGCCGCGCGCCCAGGGCGTTGAGGCACTGGCCCTGGTGACCGGTCTCTTCCTGGCGATCTCCCCGTGGGTGGTCGGATTCTCCGGCTTCTCCGCGCTGACCATCAGCAACCTGGTTCTCGGGTTGGCCTTCACCGTCCTGATGGCGGGCTACGGCTCGGCCTACGAGCGCACCCACGCGCGCGCCTGGGCCTGCCTCGCCATCGGTGCCTGGACCTGTCTCGCCCCTTGGTGGACGGTGGGCAGTGAGGCCGTCTTCCGGACGATCCTCACCAACCTCGTCGTCGGCGGTCTGATGATCTGCCTGTCGCTGGGAGCGATCTCCATGGCCGGTTCCCCGATGCGCCGTGGTGGCGGCAGCTGAGTGAAAGACGCCCCGGCCGGTGCGTGACGTGGTGGCCCGCACCGGCCGGCGGTCTGCCCGGGGTCCGGCCCCGGGTTCCGCGCGTCAGGGGCGGGTCATCCGCAGCACGTCCAGGGCCCGGTCCAGCTGCTGCTCGGTGAGCAGGCCCCGGTCGACGTAGCCGCGCTCCAGCACCACCTGACGGATGGTCTTGCGCTCGGCCAGGGACTGCTTGGCCACCTTGGCGGCCTCCTCGTACCCGATGAAGCGGTTGAGCGGCGTGACCACCGAGGGCGAGGACTCGGCGTACTCCCGGGCCCGCTCCGCATTGGCGGTGATGCCGTCCACCGTCCGGTCGGCCAGCAGCCGGGCGCTGTTGGCCAGCAGCCGGACCGACTCCAGCAGGTTGCGGGCGATGACCGGGAGCATCACGTTCAGCTCGAAGTTGCCGCTCGCGCCGGCCACCGTGACGGTGGTGTCGTTGCCGATCACCTGGGCCGCCACCATCAGCACCACCTCGGGCAGCACCGGGTTGACCTTCCCGGGCATGATCGAGGAACCCGGCTGGAGGTCGGGCAGGTTGATCTCGCCGAGACCGGTCCGGGGGCCGGAGCCCATCCAGCGCAGATCGTTCGCGATCTTGGTGAAGCCGACCGCGACCGTCCGCAGCTGTCCGCTCAACTCGACCAGTGCGTCCCGGGCCCCCTGGGCCTCGAAGTGGTCGCGGGCCTCGGTCAGCGGCAGCCCGGTCGCCCGGGTGAGTTCGGCGATCACGGCGGCGGCGAAGCCCGGCGGGGTGTTGATCCCGGTGCCGACGGCGGTGCCGCCGAGCGGGAGTTCGGCGACCCGGGGGAGGGTCGCGGCCAGCCGCTCCACCCCGTAGCGGACCTGCGCGGCGTAGCCGCCGAACTCCTGGCCGAGGGTGACCGGGGTGGCGTCCATCAGATGGGTGCGGCCCGCCTTGACCACGTCGGCGAACTCGCCCGAGCGCCGCTCCAACGCGGCCGCCAGGTGCTCCAGTGCGGGGATCAGCTCGCCGGTGACGGCCGCGGTGGCCGCGATGTGGATGGAGGACGGGAAGACGTCGTTGGAGGACTGGCTGGCGTTGACGTGGTCGTTGGGGTGTACCGGACGGCCCAGCCGCTCGGTCGCCAGGGTGGCGATCACCTCGTTGGCGTTCATGTTGGACGAGGTGCCCGAGCCGGTCTGGAACACGTCGACCGGGAACTCCCCGTCCCAGCGCCCCTCGGCCACCTCGCCGGCCGCCTGCTCGATCGCCTCGGCCGTCGGCCCGTCGAGCACGCCGAGTTCGGCGTTGACCCGGGCGGCAGCGGCCTTGATCCGGGCCAGCGCGGCGATGTGCGCCCGCTCCAGCCGCCGGCCGGAGACCGGGAAGTTCTCCACCGCCCGCTGCGTCTGCGCCTGCCACTTGGCGGCGGCCGGCACCCGTACCTCTCCCATCGAGTCGTGCTCGATCCTGAACCCGTCCTCAGCACCCATCGTGCGACACCTCCTGATCACCCGAGCCGCGCGGACGCCCGCAATATTTCCACCCGCCGGGCCGCTCCCTGCCGTGCCGTGCCGGGGCGCGACCGTTCGCTGGTCCGGTGGTCCCGCGGCTCGGCGGGGCAACCCGCGGGTGGCGCGGTGGTGCGGGAGGATGGCGGGGTGAGCGAGACACCGCAACCGACCGGCACGGCCGAACCGACCGGACCGGCGGAGGCCCCCGAGGCCGCCGTCCGGTTCGACGAGATCGCGGCCGAGCTGGGGCCGCGCGGGGCCGTCCGGTCCCAGATGTTCGGCATGCCCTGTCTGAAGGACGCCGACGGCAAGGCCTTCCTGGGTCTGCACCGGGGCGAGCTGGTCTGCCGGCTGGGCCGGGAGACCCCGGCCTTCGCCGAGGCGCTGCACCTGCCCGGCGCGCACCTGTTCGACCCCGCGGGCGGGCGCCCGATGAAGGACTGGCTCTGCCTGCCCGCCGGTGCGGCCGGACACTGGGACAACTTCGCCGATGCAGCTTTCCGGGCCAAGCGCTGACCGTTCGTCTGATCTATCACTCGAACGGATGAAGATCGGCCTGTCTCCCGCCGCCTCCCGACCGCTGGTCGCCTAGCCTCGCCGCGGCACCGTGCACGGTGCACCGACAGCGGCGAGACGGGGGCGGACAGCAGTGGAGCACGGACCGGACACCGGACTGACCAGGCGCGGACTGATGGCCGGCGCGGCCGCCCTCTCGATGGCCGGCTGGCTGCTCAACGGCACGCTCGGGCCCGAGAGCGCGGACGCCGCCGTCCCGCTGCCGCCCGCGCTGCCCGCCGGGGTGACGCCCTACCGCGCCGAGTACCGCAACTGGTCCGGCGAGATCCACGCCGACCAGCTGTGGACCTGCGCCCCCGACTCGCCCGAGCAGGTCGTACTGCTCGCCGACTGGGCCCGCGCCAACGGCTGGCGGCTGCGCGCCCAGGGGCACCGCCACACCTGGGCGCCGCTCACCGTCCCGGCGGGCACCGACGCCGACGCGCGGGTGCTGCTGCTGGACACCACCCGGCACCTCACCGCGCTGACCCTGGTCGACGGATCAACCGTCCGCGCCCGGACCGGCGCCGACATGGAGGCGCTGCTCGCCTTCCTCGCCGACCGCGGGCTCGGCCTCGCCGCCTGTCCTGCGCCGGGTGAGCTGACCGTCGGCGGGGTGCTCGCCATCGGCGGCCACGGCACCGCCGTCGAACCGGCCGGCGCCGCGGCTCTCCCCGGGCACGGCTACGGCACCGTCAGCAACCAGGTCGTCCGGTTCACCGCGGTGGTCCTCGATCCGGCGCTCGACCGGTACGTGCTGCGCACCTTCGAGCGCGCCGAGGCCGACGCCGCCGCCTTCCTGGTCCACCTCGGCCGGGCCTTCCTCACCGAGGTCGAGCTGCGGGTGGGCCAGGACCAGCGGCTGCGCTGCGTCAGCCGGCTGGACATCCCGGCCGCCGAACTGCTCGCCCCCGCAGGCTCGGGCCCGCGCACCCTGGCGGGCCTGCTGGCGGGCTCCGGCCGGGTCGAGGTGATCTGGTTCGCGTTCACCGAGCAGCCGTGGATCAAGGTCTGGAGCGCGGCGCCGACCCGGCCCGCGGCGGCCCGCGAGGTCCGCGAACCGTACAACTACCCGTTCTCGGACCGGATCCCGGAGCCGGTGGCCCGGCTGGCGGGCGAGATCGCGGCCGGTGCCTGGGGGTCGGCGCCGCTGCTCGGCCAGCTGCAGTACCTGGTCACCAAGATCGGGCTCACCGGGGACCTCACCGATCTGCTGCTCGGCGGCGGCCTGCTGCGCGACCTGCTCAGCGGCGACGCCCTGGTCCACCTGCTGGCCGACGGCCTGCGCTCCGACCTGTGGGGGGCGTCCCGCACCCTGCTGCAGTACGTCCGCCCGAGCACCCTGAGGGTGACCGCCAACGGGTACGCGGTGCTCGCCCGGCGGGCGGACGTCCAGTGGGTGGCCGCCGAGTTCGCTGCGTTCTACCGGGCGCTGCTGGCGCAGTACCGGGACCGCGGCGAGTTCCCGGTCAACGGCGGGGTGGAGATCCGGGTCACCGGCCTGGACCGGGCGGACGGCCCGGGCGTGCCCGGCGCCCGGCCGCCGCTGCTGTCGGCCCTGCGGCCGCGCGCGGACCGGCCGGAGTGGGACACCGCCGTCTGGCTGGACGTGCTCAGCCTGCCCGGTACGCCCGGCCTGCCGCGGTTCTGCCGGGAGCTGGAGCAGTTCCTGCTGCGCACCTTCGACGGCACCCGGGCGGGGCTGCGGGTCGAGTGGTCCAAGGGCTGGGCGTACACCGAGGAGGGGGCCTGGGCGGACCCGGACCTGCTGGAGCGGGTGGTCCCGGCGTCGCTCGGCGAGGGTGGCGGCTGGGCGGAGGCGGTCGCCGTCCTCGACCGTCACGACCCCGACCGGGTGTTCTCCAACGCCTTCCTGGACCGCCTGCTGCGCTGAGGCCCGCCCGCCGGGGCGCCACCTAACACTGTTAGACTCTCCCTAACGGTGTTAGGTGGCCCGGATGTCCGGGCTCCGGAGCGGACGGAGGGACGCGATGACGGCGTTGCCCGGCGCGGGCGAGGAGGCGGCCCCGCCGCAACTCACCCGCGAGGCGCTGGTCACGGCCGCGCTGCGGATCCTCGAACGCGACGGCGTCAACGGACTGTCGATGCGCCGGCTCGCCGCCGAACTCGGCGTCAAGGCGGCCTCGCTGTACTGGCACGTGCGCAACAAGGAGCAGCTGCTCGACCTGCTCACCGACGCGCTGATGGCCGACGCCGTCCCGCCCCCGCGCCGGGGCTCCTGGCGCGACCAGCTGCGCGAGTACGGCCTGCGCCACCGCAGCCACCTGCTCGGCAGACGTGACGCCGCCAAGGTGGTGGCCGGCCGGCTCGCCCCCGGGCCGCACCTGCTGCGGCTGATGGAGGACCAGCTGGACCGGCTGCGCGAGGCCGGGTTCTCCGACGCCGACGCCGCCCAGATCAACTACCTGCTCGGCGCCTACGTCCACGGCTTCGTGCTGCAGGAGATCACCCCGCTGTCCGCGGCCGAGGCGGCGGGCACCGGCCGCGCGGAGGTGGCCCGCGCCGCCGGCGATCAGTTGCGCGGGCTGCCCGCCGACCGGTACCCGAACCTGGTGGACCTCGCCGACGACCTCACCACGCCGACCATGGACGAGCGCTTCGCGTTCGGCCTCGAACGGCTCCTCGACGGGCTCGCCGTCCTGCTGGAGCAGGCCCGTGCCGCCGCCCCCGAAGCAGCCGACCCGGAACAGGAACCCACCCATGAGTGAACGCACCTACCGCGTCATCGTCCGCGGCGTCTTCGCCGGCCTCGACGAGGCCCGGCGCGCCGAGCTGACCGCCGCCGCGGACCGGCACGACATCCTCAGCGCCGCCTTCACCGACGAGGGCACGCTCGTCTACGACCTGGGTCTGCGCAACTTCAGCTTCCGCTGCGTGGTCGGCCAGGCCGCCGCGGACGCGGACGGGACCGCCCTGGGCGCCGAGGCGGCCGAGCGGACCGCCTGCGACCGGGCCGCCGCCCGGCTCGCCGGACTCGGCATCGGACACGGGCCGCTGCGCGCCGCCGCCACCAGCGTCGACGACATGAAGATCCGCCGCCCCCGCCGCTGACGGCCCGGCCCCGCCGCCCGCGCTCAGACCAGCGACTTGTGGAAGAACGTGGTCGGCCGCAGGGTGCCCGCCGGGTCGGCGGCGAACCGCGGCACGCTGCCCAGCCTGGTCCAGCCCGCCGCCGCGTACAGCCGCTCGGCCGGGCTGCCGGTCTGGGTGTCCAGCAGCAGCAGACTGACCCCGAGCCCGGCCGCCTCCCGCTCCGCGTGCGCGAGCAACTCCCGTCCCAGGCCCCGGCCGCGCGCCCCGCTGTGCACGATCAGCTTGGCCAGCTCGGCCCGGTGCCGGCTGTTCGGGCTCGGCGCCAGCCGCAGCTGGACGGTACCCAGCAGCCGTCCGCCGTCGCGGGCCGCCCACAGCGCGATCGAGCCGTCCCCGACCCCGGCCGCCAGACCCCGCCACCAGCCGGCCGCCTCCTCGGCGGCGAGCGGGGCGAGGAAGCCCACCGAGGAACCGCCGG
Source organism: Kitasatospora sp. NPDC048540 (assembly GCF_040651175.1). Lineage (NCBI taxonomy): Bacteria > Bacillati > Actinomycetota > Actinomycetes > Kitasatosporales > Streptomycetaceae > Kitasatospora > Kitasatospora sp. NPDC048540. The sequence goes on along the minus strand of NZ_JBEZIR010000175.1, from coordinate 6,563 downwards.
CCACCGCGTCGGCCAGCAGCTCACCGAGCTCCCCGGCGCTCTCCAGCAGTTCCCCGGCCTCGAGACGGGTGATCGCGGGCATGTCGCACTCCCAATCGTCGGTCGACTGTGGGCATCATCTCGTACCGTCCGCGCCCGGCGGCGCGGGATACTCGTCGCCGCGGCCCACCCCTCGCCGCGCCGTCCGTCCGAGGAGACCGCCATGGCCACCACCCCCGACCGTCTCGACCCGGCCGACCTGCTCGCCGTCGGGGAGCTGCTCACCGACGAGGAGCGGCTGATCCGCGACACCGTGCGCCGGTTCACCGACGAACGGATCCGCCCGCAGATCGGCGACTGGTTCGAGCGCGGCCACTTCCCGGCCCGCGAGATCGCCCCGGAGCTGGGCGCGCTGGGCGTCCTCGGGATGCACCTGGACAGCTACGGCTGCACCGGCTCCACCGCCACCGAGTACGGCGTCGCCTGCATGGAGCTGGAGGCCGCCGACTCCGGCCTGCGCAGCTTCGTCTCGGTGCAGGGATCACTCGCGATGCGCTCCATCCACGCCTTCGGCTCCGAGGAGCAGAAGCAGCAGTGGCTCCCCGAGCTGGCCGCCGGCCGGGCGATCGGCTGCTTCGGGCTCACCGAACCGGACTTCGGCTCCGACCCGGCCAACATGCGCACCCGGGCCCGCCGCAAGGGCGACGACTGGGTGCTCTCCGGCTCCAAGATGTGGATCACCAACGGCTCGGTCTCCGACGTCGCGGTGGTCTGGGCGCAGACCGACGAAGGCGTGCGCGGTTTCCTGGTCCCGCGGGGCGCCAAGGGGTTCACCGCCACCGACGTGCACGGCAAGCTCTCGCTGCGCGCCTCCGTCACCAGCGAGCTCGCCTTCGACGAGGTGCTGCTGCCCGCGGACGCGATGCTGCCCGGGGTGCGCGGCCTGCGCGGCCCGCTCTCCTCGCTCAACGAGGCCCGGTACGGCATCCTGTGGGGCACCGTCGGCGCGGCCCGCGACTGCTACACCGCCGCCCTGGACTACGCGAAGACCCGGATCCAGTTCGACCGGCCGATCGCCGGGTTCCAGCTCACCCAGCAGAAGCTGGTCGAGATGATGCTGGAGGTGGAGAAGGCGTACCTGGTGGCGGTCCGGATCGGCCGCCTCAAGGACGAGGGCCGCAGCCTGCCCGCGCACGTCAGCTTCGGCAAGCTCAACAACGTCCGCACCGCGCTGGAGATCGCCCGTTCGGCCCGGACCGTCCTCGGCGCCAACGGCATCACCACCGCGTACTCGCCGCTGCGGCACGCCAACAACCTGGAGTCGGTGCTCACCTACGAGGGCACCTCCGAGATCCACACCCTGGTCCTCGGCGAGGCGATCACCGGCGAGGCCGCCTACCGCTGACGCGGCCTCGGGGCCCGCGCCGGGACGGGCGGTCGGCGCAGGCCGCGGAGCGAGGGAAAAGCGCTGGTCGCGACGGTGGCCGGGCCGGTAGCGTGCGCGGCGATCCCGAAGGAGACCACCGCCATGACCGGCCACCCGACCACCACCCTCTGGCGTCCGACCGGCCCCGCCGAGCTCGCGCTGGTCGAGGCCGCCGACCGGCGGGCCTGGCCGCCGCGCCTTCCGGACCAGCCGATCTTCTACCCGGTGCTGAACGAGGACTACGCCGTCCGGATCGCCCGCGACTGGAACGTCCCGGCGTCCGGCGCCGGGTACGTGACGCGGTTCGAGGTCGACACGGCCTTCCTCGCCCGCTACCCGGTCCGGCAGGCCGGCGGCGAGACCATCCTGGAGCTGTGGGTGCCGGCCGAGGAACTACCCGAGTTCAACCGGCACCTGGTGGGCCGGATCGAGGTCGTCCACGAGTTCCGCGCCTGAGGTGCGGGCGGGGCCGACTGCCCCAGCGGCGGCCACGATCGGGGGCCCTGGGTTTCGCCGGACCGTGCGGGTGCGATAGGACGGGGCGTAACCGCCACGCTAAGGAGCCCCATGTCAGCCCCGTCCGTCGACGCCGACGGTGACCGTTCGACCGACGCCGGCCCGATACCGTCGGCCGGCGCCCCGCCGGGGCCGGCGACCGTGGTCGTCCTCGGCGGCCTCGCGGCCCTGGGTCCGCTCACCCTCGACCTCTACATGCCGGCCCTTCCGGCCCTCCGGGAGGGCCTGCACTCCACCGTCCCCGCCGCCCAGCTGACCCTCACCGCCTCACTGGCCGGGCTCTCGCTCGGCCAGCTGGTGTTCGGTCCGCTGAGTGACCGGCTGGGACGGCTGCGGCCGCTGGGGGTGGGCCTCGCGGTCTACACCCTGGCCACCGTCCTGTGCGCGCTGGCGCCTTCGATGGAGGTGCTGATCGGCGCCCGGCTGGTGCAGGGGGTCGCGGGCTCGGCCGGTCTGGTCATCTCCCGGGCCATCGCCCGCGACCGGTACGAGGGGGTGGCGATGATCCGCTTCCTGGCCTCGCTCGGCATGATCTCGGGGCTGGCCCCGATCTTCGCCCCCGTGCTCGGCGGTCAGCTGCTGCGGGTCACGACCTGGCGCGGCACCTTCGTCGCGCTCTCGGTGGTGGGGGCCGCGCTCACCCTCGGCGTGCTGCTGGTGCTGCGGGAGACGCTGCCGCCGGAACGCCGCCACGCCGGCGGGCTCGGCTCGACGTTCACGGCGATCGGCGGGCTGCTGCGCGATGTGCCGTTCCTCGGCTACGTGCTGACCAGCACGTTCGGCTTCGGCGCGCTGTTCGCCTACGTCGGCGGTTCGTCGGTGGTGCTGCAGGGCGTCTACCACGTCTCCCCGCAGACCTACAGCCTGATCTTCGCCACCAACTCGGTCGGCGTGGTGGCCTTCACCCAGCTGAACGGCCGGGTGCTGGCCGGGCGGTTCGGCCAGTCGGTGCTGATGCTGACCGGGCTGGGCATGGCGGCCCTGGCCGGGGCGGCGCTGATCGTGTTCACCACGTTCTGGGACGTCGGTCTGGCGGGCGTGTGGCCCGCGCTGTTCCTGCTGATGGCCGGCCAGGGCCTGATCCTGCCCAACTCGGCGGCCGGCGCGCTCACCATGGCGCCGCACGCGGCCGGCTCGGCCTCCGCCCTGCTCGGGACCAGCACCTTCCTGTGCGGTGCGGTGGTCGCGCCGCTGAGCAGCGCCGGCGGCGAACCGTCGGCGGTCGCCCTCGGCACCGTCGTGCTGACCTGCGCCCTCCTCGCGACCTCGGCCTACCTGCTGCTCTGCCGCCCCTGGGCGCAGCGGCCGCAGCCCGTGGCCGCCTGACGCCTCCTCGGGCCGGGGGACCGCCGGACGGCTACCGCCTGCCCCGGGCGAGCAGCTGCGCCTGGGCGTACGAGGCGAAGCCGGGGCCGGCGGCGGTCGCGGTCGCGTCGGTGGCGTTGCCGCCGGGCTTGGTGGTGCCGGAGACCGTGTAGACGGTGTACCGGCCGATCGCGGCGTGGGTGCCGGGGCAGCCGTCGGTGACGCAGTACGAGGCGTTCCCGGCCGGTACCAGGCCCTGGACCTGGCCCTGGTGGCCGGCGGCGGCCGCGTCGGCGTTGGCCTTGGCGTCGAAGATGGCGACGCCGACGGTCACCGCGCCGGTGCCCGAGGTGTAGGTGACGCGCAGCAGTGCCCGGCAGCCCTGGGCGGTGACCGGGTCGCCGAGGTGGCCGGTGGTGGCGTTCCAGCAGGGGGTGGCGGAGCCGGTGGCCACCCTGGTCCAGGTCCTGCCGCCGATGGTCAGGGTGGCCGAGGGGAACAGCCCGGCGGGGTCCAGCGGCGCGGTGTCGGTGGCCGCGGCGGAGATCACCGTCAGCGGGTCCGGCGGCCCGGCCGGGGACGGGCTCGCGGGGGTGGTTCCGCCGGGCCTGGCCGAGGGCTTCGCGGTGGCCGGCCGGGAGGCGGACGCCGAGGCCGGGGCGGAGGCGCCCGGGGAGGCCGATGCCGTGGCGGACCCGGTGGAGGAGGGCGACGGCGGGTCGGAGGCGCCACCGAAGGCGACGGCGGACGGGCTGTCGGAGGCGGGGGAGGGCGAGCTGTCCCCGGCGGCGGTGGTGGGTGCCGTCCGGTGGCCGGTCAGTGTGACGGCGGTCGCGGTGATGCCGCCGATCACCACGGTGGCGGCGACGGCCGCGCCGACCGCCCGGCGCTGCTTGCGCCGTCGCCGGTCCTGTTCGTGCTGCTCGGCCAGGGCGGCCCAGTCGGGGGCGGTCGATGACGCCCCGGGTGCAGACCCGGGTGCCGCTGTTCCGGTCGGCTGTCCGCCTGGCCCGCCCCAGCCGTTCCCGGTGCCCCACCCGTCACTCATGGTCAGCGATCCTAGAACACCGGAGCGATTGCGCGGGGACGGCCGTGCCGGTCCGCACCGGGGACGGTGCGGACCGGCGGGGGCCGGGCGCGCTACGAGATGGTGAAGTCGTCGCCGTAGACGTTGCCCTGGCCGAACCAGCCGTGCAGGTAGACGGTGACCGTGCCGGAGGCCCCGGTGGTGAACGGGACGCTGAGCTTGGTCCAGCCGGTGCCGGACGTCCAGGTGCTGGCGGTGGCGCCGCCGCTGACGCCGAGGAAGGCGTAGCTGCCCTGCACCCAGGCGCTCAGCGTGTACTTGGTGTTGGGCACGAGGGTGACGCTCTGCCCGCACTCGCCGGTCTGGCTCGCGGTGGCCGCGGCCTGCAGCGCCTTGCTGCCGGAGTGCACCGGGGTGGAGACCACGGCGCCGCCGCTCTGGCAGCTCCACGGGCTCAGACTGCCGCTCTCCAGACCGCCGTTGACCAGTCCGGTACCGCCGGAGCCGTTGACGGTCAGGGTGTAGGTGGCGGTGTGGGTGCCGCTGGGGGCGGTGCCGGTGATGGTGACGGGGTAGCTGCCGGGTGCGGTGGCGGCGGTGGTGGTGAGGTTGAGGGTGGTGGAGGCGCCGGAGGTGACTGAGGTGGCGGCGAGGGTGGCGGTGACGCCGGCGGGGGCGCCGGTGACGGCGAGGCTGACGGTCTGCGCGGAGCCGCTGGTGACGGCGGTGTTGACGGCGGCGGAGGCGGAACCGCCCGGGTTGACCGACCCGGTGGCCGGGGCGAGCGAGAGCGAGAAGTCGTTGGTGCTCTGGCCGCCGCCGGTGAACGGCGCGAAGATGTGTGAGAAGTCCCAGGTGCCCTGGCTGATGCCGGAGCAGCTGTCGGACCCGGCCGTACCGACGCAGCCGCCGTTGTCACGCTGCAGCGCCCAGAAGGACAGTGTGTTGACGCCCTTGCCGACGGCCCAGTTGTAGACGTTGGTGGCGTCGGCCAGGGTGAAGGTCTCGGCCGGGCCGAAGTCGTCGATGCCCAGCATCTCGATGATGCCGATCGAACCCCACAGCTGTGCGGGCGTCTTGGCCGGGTAGAGCTTGGCCAGCTGGTTGTACAGGCCGGTGGTGGCGGTCTTGGTGTCCTCGCCCATGTTGTGCGCGGCGTTGTCGTAGTAGTCGAAGGTCATCTGGTTGACGACGTCGATCCGCGCGTTGTTGGTGACCGCGTTCTTCAGTACGGCGAGCCCGCTGGCGGCCAGCCCGGAGGTGGTGGTCGGCAGGGTGTACGAGAACTGCACGGACCGGCCGTTGGCCGCGGCCCAGTCCTGGACCAGCTTGATGGCCTTGTTGCGGCGGTCGATGCCGGCGGTGTTGGTCAGCGAGTTGTCCTCGATGTCGAGGTCGATCCGGCTGATGTCGTAGGTGGTGACGACCTTCTCGAAGGCGGCCGCGATGGCGTTGACATCGGTGCAGCTGTCGGCGAGTTCGGTGCCGGTGTTGTCGGCGGTGTAGCCGCCGAAGGACGGGATGACGTCGCCGCCGGCCGCCTTGATGGTGTTGATCTCGGCGCCGAAGACGGCCGAGGAGACCGGCATCCCGGTGTCGCCGTTCCACAGCGGCGTGCACGACCCCTTGCTCGCGGTCTGCAGGAACGCCATGGTCAGGTGCTTGGCACCGGACTGGGCGGCGAGGGTGGCCGGGTTCTCACCGGTCCAGGCCTCGAAGTAGGGGGCGAACACGTGCTGCGGCAGCGGGGTCGCCGCCTGCGCGGTGCCCCCGCCCAGGGCCAGCAGGCCCGCCGAGGCGGCCACGGTGGCACAGGTGGTCAGCAGGGCCTGGATCGATCTGTACAGGCGCATGAATGCTCCAACAGACAGGAAGGATGGCCCGCCGGCCCGGACCTGGGCACGGCGGTGTTCTGGCGCGCTGGGCGACAGTGGGAACGCAGGGGTGGTGCGGCAGTGCACGACAGCACAGCCGGCCGGTGGTCACACCCCCACGATGCGTCCCGGTCGGAAGACCAACGCCTATGTTTGGACTAGACCAGTCGTCTGTCAAGAGCCCTAACAGTTCGTCAACGCAGCTTCCGGGCAAGGGAAGCCGGGCTGCCGTGGCCGGAACCGGCCGGGCCCGGCCCGCGTCCTGCAGAGGAGTCGGCCGGGTGCCCGGCTCCCGGTCCGGATGACGACGGCCCCTCGGGCCGGGCGCCGGGGGGCGTCCAGGCAGTCACAACCCTTCCATGTGACCGATGACATGTGAAATATTACGCCCGCTCACCCGACCACCCCCGTCCGGAAAGGACCGGTCAGTTGCGCA
>NZ_JBEZIR010000174.1:0-14746 GCF_040651175.1 Kitasatospora sp. NPDC048540 | reverse complement strand
CAGGGCGATGACCGCACCCGCCATGACGGCCATCCGAACGCGCTTGCGCTTGGTGGCGGTGGTGGTGGCAGCGGAAGTCTCGTTACGGAAGATCATGCGGTTCCTCTCGGAGAAGGTGCCGGGCAGGCAGCCGGAAGCAGGGCCGTGGCGGCCCGGTCTCTCAGGTCCTGTCCGCAGTGACGCGGGCACCTGCTGCGCACCGGGTGGAACCCGGGGGCGATGCTCGCTGCGGTGATTTCGAAGTTACGGACGCCCGCCGGAGGTTTCAAGGAAATGACCTCCCAGCGCAGGTCAGAGGCCGGATACCCGAGGTAACCCGCGGCTTCGGCCCCCGGAACGAAGGGCCCGGCCGGCCACCCGGGCACCCGGATGTGGCCGCCGTCACCGCGATCGGCACGTGAGGCCGGGCACATTCTGCACGGACCGTGACGAGGGCCCGACGCGCCGCCGACCGCGCGGCCGGCCGGCGGCGGCGCGCGGATGGCCCAGGTCACATCCGCCCCGGCCGGCCCCCTCCCGCCGCCCGCGGGAGGGTCGCGGACGGGCGCGCCGCCGCACCGGACGTGGCCGGGCGGTGGCGTACGGTGACGACATGAAGGCGATCGTCCACAGCAGCACCGGCGGACCGGAGGTCCTGCGCCTGGTCGAACGCCCGGTGCCGGAGCCCGGCCCGGGCGAGGTCCGGGTCGAGGTCAGGGTGTCGGGGGTCAATCCGACCGACTGGAAGAGCCGCTCGGGTGCGCTCGCGCCCGGCGTCACCGAGCAGGTCCCGAACCAGGACGGCGCCGGGGTGATCGACGCGGTCGGTCCCGGGGTGGACCCGGGCCGGATCGGCGAACGGGTGTGGGTCTGGGAGGCCGCCTGGCGGCGGGCGGGCGGGACGGCGCAGGAGTACACCGTGCTCCCGGCCCGGCAGGCCGTGGCGCTGCCGCCCGGCGCCTCCTTCGACCTCGGCGCCTCGCTCGGCATCCCGGCGCTCACCGCGCACCGGACCCTGACCGTGGCCGAGGGCGGCCCGGCCAGGCTCGCCCCGGGCGCGCTGGCGGGCCGGACGGTGCTGGTCGCGGGCGGCGCGGGGGCGGTGGGCAACGCGGCCGTCCAGCTCGCGGTCTGGGCCGGCGCCACCGTCGTGACCACGGTCAGCGGTCCGCGCAAGGCCGAGCTCGCGCACGCCGCGGGCGCCCACCACGTGGTGGACTACCGGGCGCAGGACGCCGTTGCCGTGATCCGGTCGGTGGCGCCCGGCGGTGCGGACATCGTGGTGGAGGTCGCCCCGGCGCAGAACGCCGTGCTCGACCACGCCGTCGCGGCTCCCGACGCGGTGATCGCCTTCTACGCGGACAGCGGCGGCCCCGCGGTGGGCTTTCCGGTCCGCGAGGCGATGACGGCCAATCTGCGCTGGCAGGGCGTCCTGGTCTACACCGTGCCCGCGGCGGCCAAGGACCACGCGGTGGCCGCGGTCCGGGCCGCCGTCGCGGACGGCGCGCTGCGGGTCGGCGAGCAGGCCGGCCTGCCGCTGCACCGCTTCCCGCTGGCCGCGACGGGCGCCGCGCACACCGCGGTCGAGCAGGGCGCGGTGGGCAAGGTGCTGATCGACGTGGCCGGCCCGGCCGACGGCGGCCTGCCAGGCTGAGGGCCCGGCCGCCTACCCGTCGGCGGCCCGGGCCGCCTCGCTCGCGGTGGCCGCCTCGGTCGCCTCGGTGGCGGCCCAGCTGGCCAGCAGGCGCAGCGACTCGGCCGAGGGCGAGCCCGGCTCGGCGTGGTAGGTGAGCAGCACCTGGTCGGGGTCGGCGGGCAGCCGCAGGGTCTCGTACTGCAGGGTCAGCCGGCCGACCAGCGGGTGGTGCAGTTCCTTGGTCCCGTGGCCCTTGTCGCGGACGTCGTGGGCGGCCCACAGACGGCGGAAGTCCTCGCTCTTGAGCGAGAGTTCACCGATCAGCGCGGCCAGCCGGGGGTCGTCGGGGAAGCTCCCGGCGTCGAGCCGCAGGAAGCCGACGACGTCGGTGGCCTTGCCCTCCCAGTCGTCGTAAAGCTCGCGCGCGGCCGGGTCCCGGAAGACCTGCCAGGCCATGTTGCGCTGCTCCGGCGGCAGGACGGCGAAGTCGCCGATCAGGGCGCAGGCGAGCCGGTTCCAGGCGATGATGTCGAGCCGCCGGCCGATCACGTACGCGGGGATGCCGTCCATCATGTCCAGCAGCTGCTGGAAGGCGGGGCGCACGCGCTGGGGGCGGGCGGCGCCGCGGGGGCGCCGGTGGACCGGCTTGGTGAGCCGGTACAGGTGCTCGCGTTCGGCGGTGGTCAGGCGCAGTGCGTTGGCGACGCCGTCCAGGACGGCCGTCGACACGTTCTCCCCGTGCCCCTGTTCCAGGCGCACGTAGTACGCGGTGCTGACGCCCGCCAGCTGGGCGAGCTCCTCGCGGCGCAGACCGGGCACCCGGCGCCGGCCGCCGTAGTCGGGCAGACCGACGTCCTCGGGTCGCAGCCGGGCGCGGCGGGAGCGGAGGAATTCGCTCAGTTCGGTGCGCTGGTCCATGACGGCAGTATGAGGGTGATAACGCCAGTGGTAGGAACACCGGTCGTACGACAACCCAGGACCTGGTTGCGGCGGCGGCCGCGCCGCAGGCTGGAGCACATGACGCACACGACCGTCGCCGCATACGCCGCCCCTTCGCCCAAGGCCCCGCTGGAGCGGACCACCATCCCCCGCCGGGCCCTCGGCGCGTACGACATCCTGATCGACATCAAGTTCTCCGGCATCTGCCACTCGGACATCCACCAGGTCAACGACGGCTGGGGGCCGGGCACCTTCCCGATGGTCCCCGGGCACGAGATCGCCGGCGTGGTCGCCGAGGTCGGGTCCGGCGTCACCCGGTACGCGGTCGGCGACCGGGTCGGTGTGGGCTGCTTCGTCGACTCCTGCCGGGAGTGCGAGAACTGCCTGGCCGGCCGGCAGCAGTACTGCACCGGTACCGGCATGGTCGGCACCTACAACAGCACCGGCCGCGACGGGCAGCCGACCTACGGCGGTTACTCCACCCACGTGGTGGTGGACGAGAACTACGTCCTGCGGATCCCCGACACCATCCCGCTGGACGTCGCGGCCCCGCTGCTGTGCGCCGGCATCACGCTGTACTCCCCGCTCTCCCACTGGGGTGCGGGCCCCGGCAAGAAGGTCGCCGTGGTCGGCCTCGGCGGCCTCGGCCACCTCGGGGTGAAGATCGCCCACGCCAAGGGCGCCGAGGTGACGGTGCTCAGCCAGTCGCTGCGCAAGCAGGAGGACGGCCTGAAGCTCGGCGCGGACCACTACCGCGCCACCTCGGACCCGGCCACCTTCCAGGAGCTGGCGGGCAGCTTCGACCTGATCCTCAACACCGTCTCCGCCGAGATCGACCTGGACGCCTACCTCGGTCTGCTGAAGACCGGCGGCACCCTGGTCCAGGTCGGCGCGCCCGAGAACCCGGTGCCGATCTCGGTGTTCGCCCTGATCGGCGGCCGCAAGTCGCTGGCCGGTTCGATGATCGGCGGCATCCCGGAGACCCAGGAGATGCTCGACTTCTGCGCCGAGCACGGCATCGGCGCCGAGATCGAGCTGATCTCCGCCGACCGCATCAACGAGGCGTACGCCCGGGTCGAGACCAGCGACGTCCGCTACCGCTTCGTCATCGACACCTCGACCATCTGAGCACCCCCCGCCACCGGCTCACCCGGCCCCGGACCGCCCCCGGCGGCCCGGGGCCCGCGCCCGTGCGGGCAGGGTCCCCGGGTCAGATCCGCAGTTCCGGGGGGAAGCCGGTCCAGTGCAGTTCGGGTGCCAGGTGGCGCAGGTCGTTGTGGACGAGGACGGCCGACGGGCGGTCGGGTGGGTAGCGTATGACGGTCAGGGCGGCGTTGGCGTGGTTGAGGCCGAGCCAGCGCCAGGGCGGGGCGTCGGTGGCGTGCCGGACCAGCCAGCCGATCAGGAAGTTGTGGGTGACGACCAGCTCGTGGCGGTCCTCGGTGCCGGCGACCGGGCCGGTGAACTGCTCGATCGCCCGCTGGGCCAGCAGGCGGCCGCTCCGGCGTTCCTCGGCGGTCACCGGTTCGACGAAGCGCAGCAGGAAGTCGGCGCAGTCGGCGGGGAGTTCGTCCCGCTCCGGGACGTGGGGAACGTAGTCCCCGGCGAGGTCCGAGGCGTGGAGCGGGACGCCGTCCAGCTGTTCGCCGAGCAGCCGTGCGGTCTCGGCCGCGCGAGCGAGCGGGCCGTGGTGCACCACGGTGAGGGGCCGGTCGCGCAGGTGCCGCCCGAGCAGCACCGCCTGCCGGCGGCCGTTCTCCGTCAGCCCGCCCTCCTCCGACTCGGCCTCGCCGTGCCGGGCCAGGTACAGGTACCGGGTGGCCGTTGCCGTCATGGTGTGATCCCCCTCCGGATGCGGGGCGCGTTCCCGCGCCGCGCCGTCCGGGGAGGGACGCGGGCCGCCCGCGGGCCGGTTCCGGCCGGGAGGAGCCGCTACCCCACCGGCGTGGGCGCCGTCAGCGGTGTGGTCGCGCCGAGGGCGGTGGTCCTGACGAACTGCCAGGTGATGCCGTTGACCACGCCGAGGTCCAGCGGGGCGAGCCTGGCGAAGGCAGGCTCGCTGAGGTCGATGTGCGTGGCGTCGCAGGACGGGCACTTGTCCCTGACCGGCACGGTGATGCTCCTGCCCTGGTAGGTGACCTTGACGGCGATGCCGCCGCAGAGCGGGTCGTTGTTGGGGTTGGCCGAGGTCCACCAGGTGTGCGGGACGGCGACCAGCAGCTGCGTCGAGGCGTTGATCTGCGTGCCGCAGGCGCCGAACCCCGCGTCCGTGTAGTACGTCATGCTGCCGGTCATCGGCTTGTTGACGGGTATCGCCGCGGCGGCGGTGCCCGCTCCGAGCACCGTGAGCGCGGCGGCGGCGAGCGGGACCCCGGCCAGTACCTTCAGGTTCTTGACGACGCGCACGGCCCCTCCAGGTCGGGTGGAATTCCGGACGACGCGGGGCAAGGGTCATCTCAACATCCGCTCACAGCAGTGGAGTTGCTCCCCTCCGGGCCCCGCCTGCCTCCGGACGCTACCCCACCTTCCGCAGGTGGTCCACACCTCTGAGCAATTGTCATGGACACAGGTCGCGGTCCGTCGCGCCCGCCCCCGCCGGGGGCTGGGTAGGGTGGGTCGACCAACCGCAGCGAGAGGCTTTTCCGCCCATGGCCAAGACGACCGCCGCGCCGCGCGGCACCCTGCTCCAGCTGTCCGGCGTCAGCCACTCCTACGGCCCGCGGCAGGTCGTGCAGCCGGTGGACCTCACCCTCGCGGCCGGCGAGTGCGTGGCCCTGCTCGGCCACAACGGTTCGGGCAAGTCGACCCTGCTGCGGATCGCGGCCGGCCGCGAGGTGCCCACCGCCGGCAAGGTGACCTTCGACGGCCTGCCGATGGACGAGAACGACCCCCGGATCCGGGCCAGGGTCGCGGTCGTCGGCGACACCGTCGCCTGCTACCCCGACCTGTCGGTGCGCGAGCACCTGCTGCTGGTGGCCGTCGCGCACGGCGTCGCCGACGCACCGGGCTGGGTCGAGCACGTCCTCGCCGAGCGCAACCTGGCCGACCGGGCGGACGCGCTGCCCTCCGCGCTGTCCTCCGGGCAGCTCCAGGCACTGCTGCTGGCCTGCGCCATGGTCCGCCCGCGCGACCTGCTGCTGCTGGACGAACCGGAGCAGCGGCTGGACCCCGACGCCCGCCGCCGGCTCGCGGACCTGCTGCGGGCCGAGCTCGCCGACGGCGTCGCGGTCCTGCTGGTCACCCACCACACCGACCTGGCGCTGGAGGTGGCCGACCGGGTGCTGGTGCTGGAGGACGGCAAGGTGCTGGCCGAAGGCCCGCCGCGGACCGTCCTGGACGCGCCGCTGCGCACCGGCGCGGGCGGCGGTCGCCGGTGAGCGGCCCCGCCGGCACCCTGCCGTCCACCGACGACCTGCCCGACCCGGACTCCGAACCCCACGCCGCCGGCCGGCCCGCCGCCGACACCCCGGAGGCCGACGGCCCGCCCGCGCCGTGGAGCGCCGACGACGACTGGACCGACGAGACCCTGGCCCTGCTGCGGGAGATGCGCGCCCCGCACCGCCGCGGCCGGGCCCGGCAGATCGGCTTCGCCGTCTACTGCGCCCTGCTGGTGCTGGTGGTCTGGGGAGTCACGCCGAGCTTCGGGCTGCTGCTGCAGTCCTCGATGGGCGCCGACTACACCGCCCACGGCCGGGCGATCCTGGCCGCCCTGCCGAGCGGCGTCGCCGCGCTCTCGCTGGCCACCCTGCTGCTGGCGGCCCGCGACGGGCTGTGGCGCGGGCCGGTGGTGCCGCCCCGGGCGGCGACCGACTGGCTGCTGGCCCACCCGCTGCGCCCACGGCGGGTACTGCGGCCGTGGTTCTGGCTGTCCGCCGGGCTCGCGACCGTACCCGGGGTCCTGGCGGCGGCCGGCGCGATGGTGGTGCTGGCGCTGACCGTACCGGCGGGGCTGCCGGCCGCGTTCGGCTGGTGCCTGCTCGGCGGGGTGTGCGTGCCGCTGCTGGCCACCTGCCTGGGCCTCGCGGTGGAGCTGGACGACCGGGTGGCCGCCGCGGTCCGGCGGCTGACGCCGTACGTGACGGTGGTGGTGCTGCTGCTCACGGCGCAGAGCGTGCTGGCGGCCCGCGGACAGCGGATCGGCTGGCTGGAGCGCGGCGAGCTGTGGTCGGGGCCGTGGGGCTGGGCGGGCCTGGCGGCGCTCGCGCCGACCCCGGCGGCCCGGGCCGGCGCCTGGGCCGCGGCTGGACTGCTGCTGGCCGTCACCGCGGTGTGCGTGGTCCTCGCGGACCGCGCCTGCGGCAACGTCCCGGTGGGTCGGCTGCGGGAGCGGGCCAGGACCGCGGCCGGGGTGCTGGCGGCGCTGCGGACGGTCGAGCTGCGCGCCGCGCGGCTGGCGGTCTCCGGGTCCGCGCCGTCCGCGGTGATGCGGCTGCGGCTGCCCGCGCCGCGGGCGCCCTGGCTGGCCGTGCCGTGGCGGGACGCGCTGGCGCTGCTGCGCTCCCCGGCCCGGCCGGGCCGGGCGGTGCTGCTGACGGTGCCCGCGGTGGGCTGCGCCGCCCTGGTGCCCTCGGCGACCGGGCTGGCCCGCTGGGGCGGCACGGCGCTGGCGCTGGTGTTCGGCTACCTGGCGGTGGCGCAGCTGCTGGAGCCGGCCCGGATCGAGACGGACGACGTCCGCCGGGCGTCCTGGTCGCCGTACCCGGTGGCCGGGCTGATGCTGCGGCACGCGGTGGTGCCGACGGTGCTCGGGGTGCTGGCGGGCCTGGCCGGGGCGGGCGCCGCGGTGGCCGCCGGGGCCGGGGCGCGGGTGTGGCTGGTACCAGTGGCCGTTCCGGCGCTGGTCGGGGCGGGGCTGGTGAACGCCTGCCGGGGTTTCGTGCGCCGGGACCTGATGTACGGCGGCGCCTCCCGGACGCCGGGTTCGGGCGGCGGCGGGCCGGTGCTGTTCCTGGCCTGGTACGCGGCGGGCCCGGCGGTGGCCGTGGTGGTGCTGGCGGCGCCGTTCGGCAAGGCGCTCGCCGAGGGGTCGGGCCTGTCGGTGCTGGGCGCCGCGGCGTGGAGCGCGGTGTGCGCGGCGGTCCTGCTCGGGTGGGCCCGCCAGCGGGCCGGACAGCTGCGCGCCACCGCCCGGTCCTGACCGGGCAGGGCCTGCCGGCCGTCCGCGTGCTGCGGACGGCCGGCGGGCCGGCGGGCCTGGCCGGGCCGGTCAGCCGGTCGCGGCCTTGGTGACGAACTCGGTGGTGTAGGTCTTCGCGAGGTCGACCGAGCCCTCCTTGCCCTTGACGTCGGGGTGGAAGGCGGCGAGCACGGCCAGCACGGTCTTCGGCCCTTCGGCGGGCATCACGCCGTCGGTGGTGAACATCGGGAGGGTGGCCTTGATCGCGTCGGCGTACCCGGCGGCGCCGCTCTGCGCGTAGTCGGCGGGCATCTGGGCGGCGATCTCGGCGGGCGAGTGGGTGGACATCCACTTGAGGGTCTTGACGAAGGCGTTGGCCAGCTTCTGGGTGGTGTCCTTGTTCTTCTCGACCCAGTCGCTGTTCATGTAGAGCGACGAGGACGGGTAGAGGCCGCCGAGTGCGGCGCGCGAGCCCTCCGGGGTGCGCATGTCGTAGAGCACGGTGCCGATCTGCTGGGACAGCAGGGCGGCGACCGTGGGGTCGGTGGTCATCCCGGCGTCGATGCTGCCCTGCTGCATGGCTGCGATGAAGGTCTGCCCGGCGCCGACCGCGATCGGGCTGAACTCGCTGACGTTCACGCCGTTCTTGACGGCCAGGTACTTGGTGAGGAAGTCGGTGGAGGAGCCGATGCTGGTGACGCCGAGCTTCTTGCCCTTGAAGTCGGCGCCGGTGCGGATCGCGCCGGCCTGCTTCGCGGACACCACCTCGACCTCGCCGGGGGCCTGGGCGAACTGCACCACCGACTCGACGTGCTTGCCCTTGGCCTGGAGGTCGATGGTGTGGTCGTAGAAGCCGACCGCGCCCTGGACGTCCCCGGCGAGCAGCGCGGTGGTGGCGTTGACGCCGGCCGGTTCGCTCATCAGCTCGACGTTGACCCCGGCCTCGGCGAAGAAGCCGAGCCGCTGGGTGAGCATCGCGGGCAGGTAGATGACCTTGTCCAGGCCGCCGACCATGATCTTGACCTTGGGTCCCGCGACGGACGGGCCCGCGGGGGCGGCTCCGGTGTGCGAGTTGGCGGCGTCGTCGGCGCAGGCGGTCAGGGGCAGGAGCAGCGCGACGACGGCGGCGGCTGCGAGGGTACGGCGCATGTGGGGGTGGCCTTCCGGTGGGTGGGTGGGTGGGTGGGGTTCAGCGGCCGTCGCCGGCGTCGGCCGGCTTCCAGCGGAACAGCCGCCGTTCGGCGAGGGTGAGCAGGCCTTCGGTGAGCAGCGCGACCACGGCGAGGATGGTCATCGCGGCGTAGACGCCGGCCGCGTTGAAGGTGCCCTGGGCGGCGGCGACCAGCAGGCCGAGGCCCTTGGTGGCGCCGATGTACTCGCCGACGATGGCGCCGATCAGCGCGAAGCCGAAGCTGACGTGGAGGCTGGTGAAGATCCAGGTGGTGGCGGCGGGGATGACCACCTGGAGGGTGACCCGGCGGTTGTCCGCGCCGAGGATGCGGGCGTTGGCGACCAGGTTGCGGTCGACCTCGCGGGCGCCCTGGAAGGCGTTGAAGAAGACCGGGAAGAACACCAGGACGACGGCGGAGGCGACCTTGGAGGCGGGGCCGAGTCCGAACCAGATCAGGAAGATCGGCGCGAGCACGATCCGGGGGATGGCGTTGAGCACCTTGATGTACGGGCCGAACACGTCGGCCAGGAAGCGGATCCGGCCGAGCGCGATGCCGAGCAGGATCCCCGCGGTGACGCCGATCACCCAGCCGGTGAGCGCCTCGTACAGGGTGTAGCCGATCTGCTCGCCGAGTGATCCCTGGGCGGTGCCGTGGGTGGTCCACTGCCAGATCTGGTCCCAGATCCGGGACGGCTGGGAGAAGTTGAACGGGTCGATCACCTCGGTGCGGGCGGCCAGTTCCCACAGGCCGAGGAAGGCGGCCAGGACGGCGGCGCGGGCGCCGTACACGCCGAGCCTGCGGTTGCGGGCGGCGCGTTCGCGGGCCTCGGTCCTGGTGGCCGGGACGGCCGGGGCGGGCGCGGGTGCGGTCGGGGCGGTCTCAAGCGGCACGACCCGCTCCTCTCTCGCGGGTGATCCGGACCTCTTCGCCGAGCGAGCCCCAGATCTCGCGGTACAGCTCGACGAAGCGGGGCTCGAGGCGGACCGCCTCGACGGTGCGGGGGCGGGGCAGGTCGACGGTGAAGATCTCCTTGACGGTGGCCGGTCCCGCGGTCATCACCACCACCCGGTCGGCGAGCGCGATGGCTTCGTCCAGGTCGTGGGTGACGAAGATGACGGAGGACCCGGTGCCCGCCCACAGGTCCAGCAGCTGGTCCGACATCAGCGCCCTGGTCTGCACGTCGAGCGCGGAGAACGGCTCGTCCATCAGCAGGATCCGCGGGTCGTTGACGAAGGTCTGGGCGAGCGCGACGCGCTTGCGCATGCCGCCGGACAGCTGGTGCGGGTAGCGGTCCTCGAACGCGGCCAGGCCGACCCGGGCCAGCCAGTCGCGGGCCCGCTCGCGGGCCTCGGCGGCGGGCACGCCCCGGAAGCGGGGCCCTGCCATCACGTTGGACAGCACCGTGCGCCAGGGGAAGACCGCGTCCTGCTGGAAGACGAAGCCGACGTGCCCGTTGATCCCGGCGACCGGCTCGCCGTGCACCCGTACCTCGCCCTCGGTGGGCTCCTCCAGTCCGCTGACCAGGGTCAGCGTGGTGGACTTGCCGCAGCCGGTCGGACCGACCACCGCGACGAACTCCCCCGGGGCGACCGTCAGGTCGAGCTCCCGTACCGCGGTGTGCAGCTCCCCCGACGGGGTCCTGAACCGCTTGGTCGCCCCGGCCAGTTCGATCGCCGGGGCCGCCGTCTTCGGCACGCTCATGTGCACCACCACCTCTGCCCTCCCGGCGCCGTCGCCGGGGTCCGTTCCGTGTGGTCGGAGGCTAGGAGCGGCGCCGGTCCCGGCGGCAGCCTTGTCGGCCTACTGCCGGTTGTGCGCGTTGAGGGCTGTTCTGCTCGTTCTGCTTCCGCTACAACAGCGGGGGCGGTCCGGCCGCACGGTGACCGAGGCACGGTGACAGAAACCCGCCGGAAACATAGGGTGACCGTCCATTCCCCCGACGAGCGGCGAGAGGAGACCCGCGATGAGACGTCCGCACTGGCCCCGGCGGGTCTTCGCACAGCTGCTGCTGAGCCAGACGGTGGTCACGGTCGGGGTCAGCGCGGTGACGGCCGGGCTGTTCCTCGCGCCGGTCAGCCGGGAGCTGGACCGGGACGCGATGCAGCGCGCGCTGTCCATCGCGCAGGCCACCGCCACCGACGAGGTGCTCGCCCGGGCGGCCGCGGCCCGCGACAGCGCCGCCGCGCAGCGCAACGCCGAGCAGATCCGGCTGGCCACCGGCGCGAGCTTCGTGGTGGTCACCGACCTGGACGGGATCCGGCTCTCGCACACCGACCCGGCGAAGATCGGCTTCCGGGTGTCCACCGACCCCGGTCCGGCGCTCGGCGGGCGCAGCGTGACCGCGATCGAGCAGGGCACGCTGGGCCGCACCGCCCGCGGCAAGGTGCCGCTGCGGCTGTCGGACGGCCGGATCGTGGGCGAGGTCTCGGTGGGGATCAGCGACGACTCGATCCGGCGCCGGCTGCTCGGCATGGCCACCGGGATCCTGCTGTGCGCGGGCGCCGGCCTGGCGGCGGGCACGCTGGCCACCCTGGTGCTGGCCCGGCGGCTGAAGCGGCGCACCCACAACATCGCGGTGGCGGACATCGCGGCGCTGCTGGTCGAGCGGGAGGCGATGCTGCACGGCATCCGCGAGGGCATGGTGGCGCTCGGCGCGGACGGCCGGATCCGGCTGGCCAACGACGAGGCGGTGCGGCTGCTGGCGCTGCCGGACGGCTGCGCCGGGTGCGCGATCGAGCAGGTGCTGCCACCGGGACGGCTGGCCGGGATCCTGGCCGGGCGGATCACCGGCACCGATCTGCCGGCCGTCCGCGACGACCGGGTGCTGCTGCTGAACCGGATGGCCACCGCAGACGGCGGCGCCGTGGTCACCCTCCGGGACCGTACCGAACTCGAGTCCCTGGTCCGCGAGTTGGACACCACCCGGTCGTTGACCGAGGCGCTGCGGGCGCAGGACCACGAGCACGCCAACCGGATGCACACGCTGCTCGGCCTGCTGGAGCTCGGGCTGTACGAGCAGGCCGCCGAGTTCATCTCCGAGCAGTCGGGCTCGCACGCGGCGCTCGCCGCCGCCATCGCCGGCCAGGTGCAGGACCCGCACGTGGCGGCACTGCTGGCGGGCAAGGCCGCGGTGGCGGCCGAGCGGGGGGTGCGTCTGGTGGTGGGTGCCGGGAGTCATCTGCCGGACACCGTGGTGGATCCCCGGATGCTGGTCACCGTGCTGGGCAACCTGGTGGACAACGCGCTGGACGCGCTCACCGGCGGGGTGGTCGAGGTGACCCTGCGGGCCGAGGGCGCCGCGCTGCTGGCCGAGGTCGCCGACAGTGGCCCGGGGGTCCCGGCGCCGCTGCGGGAACGGATCTTCGAGGAGGGCTGGACCAGCAAGGACGCCCCCGCGCACCGGCCGCGGGGGCTCGGTCTGGCGATGGTCCGGCGGCTGGTGGAGCGGGCCGGCGGCCGGATCAGCGTCGGGGCGGGCGCGCTGGGCGGCGCCCGGTTCACCGTCGTCCTTCCCGAGGCCCTGCACCCGGTCGGCGGCCCGGCCGCGCACGGGGTGCCCGAGCTGTCCGTCGCGGAGGCGTGATGATCGACGTTCTGGTGGTGGACGACGACTTCCGGGTCGCCGAGGTGCACGCCGCGTACGTGGCCAAGGTCCCCGGCTTCCGGGTGACCGGACGGGCGCACAGCGCCGGCGAGGCGCTGGCGTCGCTGGAGCGCCGCCCGGTCGACCTGGTGCTGCTGGACCACCACCTGCCGGACGAGACCGGGCTGGCCCTGGTGCGCCGGATGCGGGCGGCCGGGATCGGCTGCGACGTGATGATGGTGACGGCCGCCCGGGACGTGTCGACGGTCCACGCGGCCATGCAGCACGGCGCGCTGCAGTACCTGGTGAAGCCGTTCGCGTTCGCCGGGCTGCGGGAGAAGCTGGTCGCCTACGCGCAGCTGCGGCACGCGCTCGCCGGGCCGGCGGCCCGGGAGGCGGGTCAGGACGAGGTGGACCGCCTGTTCGCCACCATGCGCAGCGCCGCCTCACCGGTCGCGGCGCTGCCCAAGGGCCACTCGGCGCCCACCACGGACCTGGTACTGGGGGCGCTGCGGCGGGCCGGGCGGCCGCTGTCCGCGCAGGAGGTCTCCGACGCCACCGGGCTGAGCCGCTCGACCGCGCAGCGCTACCTCAAGCAGTTGGAGCGGGAGGGGCGGCTGCGCCTGAGCCTGCGCTACGGCGACACCGGCCGCCCGGAGCACCGGTACGTGCTGCCCGGCCGGCGCTGAGCCCCGGCGCGGCCCCACCGGGGGCACGACCGGGGCCGGGGATCTCCCGTGGTGGGCGGTCCCCGGCCCGGCGCGGCGGGTCGGCGGGGTTCAGCGGCCGAGTACGTCCTTGACGGCGTCCTTGGTCTTCTCCGCGGCCTGCTTGACGTCTCCGCCGGCCTGGTCGGCCCGGCCCTCGGCTTCGAGGCGCTCGTTGCCGACCGCCTTGCCGGCGGCCTCCTTCACCTTGCCCTTGGCCTTCTCGGCGGTGTTGTGTGCCTTGTCGCCGGTGCTCATGGTTGCCTCCTGCAGTCGGAACGGCCTGGTCGCTGGTTCGTCTGCCCCGCTTCGCGCGGTTCATCCGTCCGGTCATCCGGTCCGCCCGGCCCGGGCCTCGCGGACCCGCTCGCGGCGGGCGCGTTCCCGGCGGGGGCGGAGCAGCTCGTACCGCTCGTCCTCGGTCAGTCCGCCCCAGACGCCGTACGGCTCACGCGCGTCCAGCGCGTACTCCAGGCAGCGGGCCCGGACCGGGCAGCGGGCGCAGACCCGCTTGGCGGCGTTCTCCCTGCGGTCGTGCGGTCCGCCGCGTTCGCCGGAGGGGTGGAAGAACAGGCTGCTGTCCGTGCCGCGGCAGGCGGCCTCCAGCTGCCAGTCCCAGGCGAGCTCGAACGGGCCCGGCAGTCGCGATATGTCGGTCATCGGTAGAACCTCCCCGGTCGGTCCCGGATCGCCTGCCCCGGCAGCGCGATCCGAATCCGGGGGTCCGGGTGGCCGACCGGAGCGGCGTCCGGCTAACGGCCGCGGGCGGGGGCGCCGCGGGTCGCGCCGAAGCCGCTCTCGTGGTCCCAGACGTGGGTGCAGCCGGGGCACTGGAGGTGCAGGACGCTGCCGGTGTTGGAGAGCAGGTAGCGCCAGTGGTCGTTGCAGTTGCGGCGCTCGGCGCAGTCGACGCAGTCGCGGATGTCCTGGCAGGCCGGGCAGGCGACCCAGGCGCGGCGGCCGTGGTCGGCGTGCGGGTCGATGGGGAGCACGGCCCGCCTCATCCCGCGTCGGGCTGCTCGCGGCCGGGCAGGACGCCGGCCGCGACCAGGTCGTCGTAGGTGCGCTGCTGCTCGGCGTCGAGGCCGGAGTAGAGCAGCGCGTACGCCTCCTGCTCGCCGCGCAGGACCTCCGCCGGGTCCCAGTCGGGGCCGAGGGCGGCCATCACCTCGGCGCGCCGGCGGACCTCCTCGGCGGTCAGGTCGATCTCGAAGGGCACAAGGTTGGCTGACATGGGAAGGAAGTTAGGTTGCCCTTACTTTTGCTGTCAAGTAGCTGTCCACGTTCCGGATGTGAAGATCGGATATCTCGGACATGCTGGGAGGGCCAGGAATCCCCTGAAGGAGGACCGCCCATGTCCATGCTCGACAAGCTCAAAGGCATGATGAAGGGCCACGAGGACACCACCCGGCAGGGCGTCGACAAGGCGGGCGACGCCTTTGACGCCAAGACCGGGGGCAAGTACGAGGGTCAGGTCGACTCCGCCCAGCAGAAGATCAACGACCAGCTCGGACAGCAGCGCCCGCCACCCGTACCTGCTGGCCGACCCGGCGCAGCCGCCGGTCCGGCCGCGGGACCGTCCCTCGCCGGCCGGCACCGACCTGCGCGCGGACG
>NZ_JBEZIR010000173.1:0-14875 GCF_040651175.1 Kitasatospora sp. NPDC048540 | reverse complement strand
CCTTCATCGTGATCGGCGTGCTGGCCGTGTTCGGGCTGCTGCCCGGCACCCACGCGGTCGGCACCAGCACGGGGCGTTCGGTCCGCCGTCCGGCTGGTGTGGTCATGGTGCGTTCCTCGGGGAGAGTCTGTGCGCGGCTGCGCCGCTGACCGGCTGTTTCCGCTCTCCGGTCGGGTACGGAACGCCCGGTTCCGGTACGGATCTTCACGGTCAACCCCCGGGGCGGGTGGTCGGCGACCGAAGGAACAGGAGATGATGGTGACTTGGCGTCTTGGAGCCGGGCGCCGGGCGCGCGGGCGATGCCCCCGGGTTGTGCCCGCGCGGGCCGATGCGCCGTCACTTCGACCGGCAGCAGTACGCGGGCCAGCAACACATGGGGGAGCGCACCGATGACCCAGGCGCAGGAGTCCACGGGCCGGCTGCTGGCCGGCCGGTACCGGCTCAACGCGGTGCTCGGCAGCGGCGGCATGGGCACGGTCTGGCGGGCCGAGGACGAGATGCTCGGCCGGATCGTCGCCGTGAAGGAACTGCGCATGCACGGCGGGGTGGACGAGGAGGAGAAGCACCGCCTGATCGTCCGTACCCTGCGGGAGGCCAAGGCAACCGCCCGGATCCGGCACACCGCCGCCGTCACCGTCTTCGACGTGGTCGAGGAGGACGAGCGGCCCTGGATCGTGATGGAGCTGGTCGAGTCCCGCTCGCTGGCCGAGGTCATCAAGGAGGACGGGCCGGTCACCCCGGTCCGGGCCGCCGAGATCGCGCTCGACCTGCTCGGCGTGCTGGGCGCCGCCCACAGCCACGGGATCCTGCACCGCGACGTCAAGCCGTCCAACGTGCTGATCGGCGAGGACGGCCGGGTGGTCCTCACCGACTTCGGCATCGCCAGCGTGGAGGGCGACACCTCGATCACCTCCACCGGCATGCTGGTCGGCGCCCCCTCGTACATCTCGCCGGAGCGGGCCAAGGGGCACAAGCCCGGCCCGCCGGCCGACCTCTGGTCGCTGGGCGGCACGCTGTACGCGATGGTCGAGGGCAAGCCGCCGTACGACCGGGGCTCGGCGCTCGCCACCCTGACCGCCGTGATGACCGAGGACCTGCCCGCCTCCGAGAAGGCCGGGCCGCTGTGGCCGGTGATCGAGGGGCTGCTGGAGAAGGACCCGGCGCTGCGGCTGGACGCCTCCGAGACCCGCTCGATGCTCAAGCGGATCGTCGCGGCGGGCGTGAGCCGGGCCGAGGCGACCACCCAGCAGGCGGTGCCGGTCAAGGGCGCTGACGAGGCGTCCGCGGCGAAGAGCGGGCCGAAGGGCGACCCGAAGGTCGCGGCGGAGCCCGGGCCGGTGCCGGGGCCCGCCCCGAAGGCCGCGGCCGCGGCGGGGACGGCGGCGGCGCGTTCGACCGCGAAGGCCGACGCGCCGGAGCCCGCCGCGAAGAAGGCGGCGGCGAAGAAGGCGGTGGCGAAGCCGGAGCCCGCGCCCCGGCCCGCCGCGAAGCCGGAACCCGCGCCGAAGCCCGCCGCCGCGCCCGCCGCGGCGATGGGCCTGCTCGGCACCGTCCGGGTGGGCAGCCGGGCCGCCGCCGAGCCCGCGCCGATCCCGGCGCCGCCGCTCACCGTGCCCACGCCCCCGGCCGCCCCGGCCACCGAGGTGCGGCCGACCGTCCCCGCCCCCGCCCGGGACCGCCGCAAGCTGGGGCTGGCGGCCGGCGCGCTGGTGTTCGTGCTGGCGCTGATAGCCGTGGTGGCCCTGGCGATGCACGGCGGCGGCAAGAACACGGCCAGCACGCCCGGTGCGAGCGGCCCGGGGACGGCCTCGGCCGGCGACCCGGCCGCCGCCGGGGCCGCCCAGAGCCCCGCCGCCGGCGGACAGCAGTCCGCCGCCGCCCCGCCGGCCACCTCCCCCTCCGCCGCCGCCTCGTCCGCGGCCTCGGGCGCCGGTGCGCAGAACCCCGGTGCGGCGGGGGCCACGGCCTCCGGCAACACCACCGGCACCACGGGCACCACCGGCACGACCGGCACCTCGGGGACCACGGCCGGCAACGCGGCCGTCCCGGCCCCGCCGGCCGGCTACACGACCTACCACGACCCGTCCGGCTTCAGCATCAACCTGCCCAGCTGGTTGACCGACCAGGGTCCGGACTACGACGCGACCAGCCGCCAGTTCAAGGGCAACGGCGTGAAGCTGATGGTCGACTGGACCCAGCCCGCCCACGGCAGTGCCTACGACGACTGGGTCAGCAGCGAGAACGACGGCAACGGCGGCTCCAACTACCAGCGGGTGCAGCTGAAGCAGATCACCTACCGGCAGTGGACCAACGCCGCCGACTGGGAGTGGACCTTCGGCAGCAAGACCCGGATGCACTCGCTCAACCGGGGCTTCGTCACCGGCAACGGCAAGTACGGGTACGCCCTGTACTGGACGACGCCCGACGCGGACTGGGACTCCCCGGCCAACGCCGACGCCCGCAAGGTCGGCTTCGAGAGCTTCCAGCCTGCGCCGTGATCGGGGCTCCGCACCGTACCGTGGGTGTTCCTGGCGGAAGCGCCCGCCGCGCGCAACCGCCGCCGGCGGCCCGCCGTCCTTGAGGAGGGGCCGGCGGCGGCCCGTCCGCCCGTGTCCTCTCTCGACGCCGCCCACGGCCGGGCCACGTACCCTGACCGGTACGAGCAGCCAGACCCCTTTCTGAGGAACATCCATGCGAGCGGCTCCGGGGCAGTTGGTGGCGGGGCGGTACCGGGTGACGGACCGTCCGGGGATCGGCGCGGCCGCGCAGGACCTGCGGACCGGGGGCCAGGTGCTGCTGCACGCGCTTGACCTGCCGGAGCTGCTGATCCCCGGTCAGCCGGGCGCCGAGCCGGACCCGCAGTACGGCGCGCTGGTCGCCGACCGGGTGGCGGCCGCGGTGGCCTCGGCCCCGCACCACCCGCGGCTGCTGGCCGACGTGGAGGTGGTCGCCGAACGCGACACCCTCTGGGTCGCCGAGGAGCGTCCACCGGGTGTGCGGCTGTCCGAGCTGGCGGTGGACGGGCCGGTGCCGCCGTACCGGGTGGCGGAGCTGGCGGCCGACCTGGCCGGCGCGCTGCGGGCCGTGCACGAGGCCGGGCTCTCGCACGGCAACGTGACCGCGGAGTCGGTGCTGGTCTGCGAGGACGGCGCCGCGCTGCTCGGCGGCCTGCTGCTCGGGATGGCCGAGGAGACGCTGTGCTCGGCGCTGGGCGGCCCGGTGCCGCGCCGGGTGTATGAGGCGCGGGCGGTCCTGCTCGGGCCGCGCGCCGAACGCTGGCCGCCGGACGCCGGGCCCGCGGCGGACTGCTGGGCGCTCGGGGTGCTGCTGTTCCGGCTGCTCACGGGGTACGGCCCGTACCCGGAGGACGATCTGCCGACCCTGCTGGCCGCGGTCCGGGACGGCCGCCCGCACCCCGCGGACGGCTGCGGGCCGCTGCGTCCGCTGGTCGAGCGGCTGCTGGCGGCCGACCCGGCCGGCCGGCCGCTCGCGGTCGACGTCCAGACCGAGGTGCGGGAGCTGCTGGCGGGCGCACCCGAACCGTTCGGGCCCGGACTGCTCGCCGCCGCGCCGCTGCTGCCGGTGCGCCGCCCGGACGGTCCGGTGGAGCCGTACCGGCGCGGCGGCCGCCGCGCCGCGCGCGGGTCGCGGGCCGGGGAGCCGGGCACCGAGCTGATGAAACGTCACCGCCCCTCCCGGATACGGCCGTCGCTGATCGGCCCGCTGCTGGTGGGCGGAGTGCTGGTGGCGCTGGTCGCGGCGCTCGCCGCGGTGGTGCTGGCGGCCGGCTGACCGCACCGCGGTCGGGAATCGGTCAGGTGGCCGGGCTGGCATCCTGGCCCTGGTGCAGTGCGCCTAGGCTTGGCCCGGAAGATGTCCGGACGGTGAGTCCGGGGCGCGCCGGGACCTCCGTCGGAGTGACGGTGGGCGGAGGAGGGGGAGCGGTCGCCATGGGCGGACAGGACAAGGCAGCGGGACTGGACGCGGGCCGGCTGCTGGCGGGCCGGTACGCGCTGGGGGAGCGCCTGGGCCGGGGCGGGATGGGCACGGTCTGGCGCGCCCGGGACGAGATGCTGGACCGCGACGTCGCGGTCAAGGAGCTCACCGTCAGCCACCTGTCCGAGGAGGACCTGGAGATCCTGCAGACCCGGATGAAGCGGGAGGCGCGGGCCGCCGCCCGGATCAAGCACCCGGGCGTGATCACCATCCATGACGTGCTGGAGCAGGACGGCCGGCCCTGGATCGTGATGGAGCTGGTCGACGGCCGCTCGCTGGCCGACGTGATCAGCCAGGACGGTGAGCTGCGTCCGCAGGAGGCCGCCGAGGTCGGTGTGCAGGTGCTGGCCGCGCTGCACCGCGGACACCAGCTCGGGGTGCTGCACCGGGACGTCAAGCCGGCCAACGTGCTGCTGGAGCACAACACCGGCCGGGTGGTGCTGCTGGACTTCGGGATCGCCAAGTTCGAGGGCGCCGGCGTGGTCGAGCTGACCCGCCCCGGCGACCTGGTCGGCTCGCCCGACTACCTGGCCCCCGAGCGGGCCCAGGGCGAGCGCCCCGGCCCGGCCTCCGACCTGTGGGCGCTGGGCGCCACGCTGTGGGCGGCGGTGGAGGGCACCTCGCCGTTCCGCCGGGATTCGCCGCTGAGCACGCTGACCGCGGTGGTCGAGGAGGAGCTGCCGGAGCCGGCCAGGGCCGGCGCGCTCGGTCCGGTGCTGGCCGCGCTGCTCGCCAAGGACCCGGCCCGGCGGCCGGGCGCCGACGAGGCGATGCAGCTGCTGAACGAGGTGGTGGCGGGCCACACGGTGGGTCTGAGAGCCAAGGCCGCCGAGCGGCAGCCGACCACCAGCGTGCCCGTGGTCGACCGGACCGACGGCGCGCCGGACCACGCCGCCGGGGCCGTCCCGGCCGGGCGGACCGCGCCGACCGTCCCGACCGTGCCCGTGGGCGCCGAGCCCGCGCCGGGCGGACCCGCCCCCGCGGGGCGGCCCCGCCGGCGTGCCCTGCGGCTGGCGCTGATCGGCCTGGTGACGGCGCTGCTGGTGGGCGGCGGCGCGTACGCCGTGCTGGACCACGTGGGCGGGGGCGCCGCGACGCCGTCCGGCCCGGAGGCGTCGGCGACCGGCCTGGCGGCCCCGGACCCGGCGCCGAGCGGCTACCAGTGGGTGGACGACCCGGCCGGGTTCCGGTTCCTGCTGCCCACCACCGGCGGCACCTGGGTGCGCAGCACCGACAAGACCGAGATCTACTACAGCCCGGACAACAAGGTGCACTACCTGCAGTTCGCGGTCACGGTGGGCCAGTCGCTGAGCCCGGTGCAGCACTTCCAGGAGATGGAGCAGAGCATCCAGAAGAACCGCCAGGGCTACCGGCGCGAGCAGCTGGCGGAGATCAAGGTGAACGGCTTCCCGGGCTCGGTCTGGGAGTTCAGCTACACCAACGCGGACAACTCGGGGACCCGCCGGTACCTGAAGGAGGCCGAGTTCAAGGCCGCCGACGGCACCTCGTACGACGTCCTGGTGGCCGCGCCCGACAAGGACCGCACCGAGGCGCAGCAGCGCTTCACGATCGTGCTGAACCACTTCGCGGTGCTGCGCTGAGGCCGTCCGGGCCGAGTCGATCTTGAAGTCTCCGTCGCAGACAGTTTCCTGTTACCGGCGGGTACCTATCTGGCCGTGCAGGCCCTAGGCTGCGCACATGACGGACATCACCGCAGACGGACAGACCGGCTCCGGCACCGGGGCCGGGCGCAACCCCGCCGCGCCCGGTGGCGCACGCACGGTCGCCTCGGCGGTCACGCCCGCCGTGGTGGCCCGGCTGGCCGCGGGGATCACCACCACCGGCGAGCCCGAGACGGTGCACACCACCGCGCCGCTCACCGGCGACCGGCTGGCGAGCCTCCCGCAGTCCACCCCGGCCGACGTCGAGGCCGCCTACCGGCTGGCCCGCAGGGCCCAGCAGGCCTGGGCCGCGCTGCCGGTCCGCCGCCGCGCCGCCGTCCTGCTGCGCTTCCACGACCTGCTGCTGCGCCGCCAGGACGAGGTGCTCGACCTCATCCAGGCGGAGACCGGCAAGGCCCGGCTGCACGCCTTCGAGGAGGTGCTGGCCGTCGCGATGGCGGCCCGGCACTACGGCCGCAAGGCGCCCTCGTACCTGCGTGACAAGCACCGCTCCGGGGCCGTCCCGGTGCTCACCCGTACGGTCGAGGCCCGCCGGCCCAAGGGCGTGGTCGGGCAGATCTCACCGTGGAACTACCCGTTCGAGCTCTCCGTCGGCGACGCCCTGCCCGCCTTCGTGGCCGGCAACGCGGTGGTCAACAAGCCCGACACGCAGACCGCGCTGACCGCGCTGTGGGCCCGCGAGCTGCTGATCGAGGCCGGTCTGCCGGCCGACTGCTGGCAGATCGTGATCGGCGACGGCCCGGTGATCGGCCCGGCCGTGGTCGAGCACGCGGACTACGTCTCGTTCACCGGCTCCACCCGCACCGGCCGCCAGGTCGCCCAGCAGGCCGCCGCCCGGCTGGTCGGCGCCTCGCTGGAGCTCGGCGGCAAGAACGCCATGCTGGTGCTGGCCGACGCGGACATCGAGAAGGCCGCCGAGGGCGCGGTGCGGGCCTGCTTCTCCTCGGCCGGCCAGCTGTGCATCTCGATCGAGCGGCTGTTCGTGCACCGCTCGGTCGCCGACCGCTTCCTGGCCCGCTTCGCCGAGCGCACCCGCGCGCTGCGGCTCGGCGGCGGCCTCGCGTACGGCGCCGACATGGGCTCGCTGGTCTCCGACCGGCAGCTGGAGACCGTCACCCGGCACATCGAGGAGGCCGTCAAGGCCGGCGCCACCGTGGTGGCCGGCGGACAGGCCCGCCCGGACCTCGGCCCGCTGTTCCACGAGCCGACCATCCTGGACGGCGTCACCGAGTCGATGGCCGTCTGCGCCGAGGAGACCTTCGGCCCGGTGGTCTCGGTCTACCGCTTCGACACCGAGGACGAGGCCGTCGCCGCCGCCAACGCCACCCCCTACGGCCTCAACTCCAGCGTCTGGACCAAGGACCTGCGCCGGGGCCGGGCGGTCGCGGCCCGGCTGCACACCGGCACGGTCAACGTCAACGAGGCCTACGCGGCCGCGTACGGCTCGGTCTCCTCGCCGATGGGCGGCATGGGCGACTCCGGCCTCGGCCGGCGGCACGGCTCCGAGGGCATCCTGCGCTACACCGAGGCGCAGACCATCGCGACCCAGACCGTGCTGCCGCTGGCACCCTCGATGGGCCTGGACGACGCGAAGTTCGCGGCCCTGTTCACCACCGGCCTGAAGGCGATGAAGGCGCTGCGCCTCAAGTAGCCGCGCCCGCACCAGCGGCCCGAGGAGCCCCCCGGGGCTCCCGCCCGGGCACCCCCATGACGTTTCGAAGGAGCAGCGGCAGATGGCGGACAGCGACGGACTCGACTACGACGTGGTCGTGGTCGGCTCGGGCTTCGGCGGCTCGGTCGCCGCACTCCGGCTGACCGAGAAGGGCTACCGGGTCGCGGTGCTGGAGGCCGGCCGCCGGTTCCGCCGCGACGAGCTGCCGAAGAACTCCTGGGACACCCGCAACTACCTGTGGGCCCCGGCGCTCGGCCTGTACGGCATCCAGCGGATCCACCTGCTGGCCAACGTGCTGGTGCTCGGCGGCGCGGGCGTCGGCGGCGGCTCGCTGAACTACGCCAACACCCTGTACGTCCCGCCGAAGGCGTTCTTCGAGGACCGCCAGTGGCAGCACATCACCGACTGGGAGCAGGAGCTCGCGCCCTTCTACGACCAGGCGCAGCGGATGCTCGGGGTCCGCACCAACCCGACCGTGACGCCCTCCGACGTCCACCTGAAGGCCGCCGCCGAGAAGATGGGCGTCGGCGACACCTTCCACCTGGCCCCGGTCGGGGTGTTCTTCGGTGACGGCAACGACGGCGACGGCAGCGCCAAGGCCGCACCGGGCGGCGAGGTCGACGACCCGTACTTCGGCGGCGCCGGCCCGCGGCGCAAGGCCTGCACCGAGTGCGGCGAGTGCATGACCGGCTGCCGGCACGGCGCCAAGAACACCCTGGTGGAGAACTACCTGCACCTCGCCGAACGCGGCGGCGCCGAGATCCACCCGCTCACCACCGTCGCCCGGATCCGCGAACTCCCCGACGCCGAGGGCTTCGCGGTGGACGTCCGCCGCACCGACTCGCGCTCCAAGGACCCGGTGAAGGCCGGCGCCCGGACCATCCGGTGCGCCCGGGTGGTGGTCGCGGCCGGCACCTACGGCACCCAGACCCTGCTGCACCGGATGCGCGACGGCGGCCACCTGCCCGGCCTGTCCGCCAAGCTCGGCGAGCTGACCCGGACCAACTCCGAGGCCATCGTCGGCGCGTCCACCACCGACCGGCGCTACGGCGAGAAGGTCGACTTCACCAAGGGCGTGGCGATCACCTCCTCGATCCACCCCGACGGCAACACCCACATCGAGCCGGTCCGCTACGGCAAGGGCTCCAACGCGATGGGCGCCCTCAGCGTCCAGCAGGTCCCCGGCGCCGGGCGCGGCCCGCGCTGGCTGCGCTACGCCGTCACCGCCGCCCGGCACCCGGTGATCTTCGCCCAGTCGATGAACCAGCACCGCTGGTCGGAGAAGACCATCATCGCCCTGGTGATGCAGTCGCTGGACAACTCGCTGACCGTCTCGCTCAAGAAGTCCGGCCTCGGCAAGGGCAAGCTGACCTCCCGCCAGGGCCACGGGGTGCCCAACCCGACCTGGATCCCGGCGGCCGAGGCGAGCGCCCGGGCGCTCGCCGAGTCGATCAACGGCTTCGCCGGCAGCACCGCCAGCGAGATCTTCGACATCCCGCTGACCGCGCACTTCATCGGCGGCTGCGCCATCGCCGACTCCCCGCAGCACGGCGTCGTCGACCCGTACCACCGGCTCTTCGGCCACCCCGGGATCAGCGTGGTGGACGGCTCCACCATCTCCGCCAACCTGGGCGTCAACCCTTCGCTCACCATTACCGCGCAGGCCGAGCGGGCGCTGTCGATGTGGCCCAACAAGGGCGAGCCGGACGGCCGCCCGGCCCAGGACGAGCCCTACCGGCGGGTGCCGGCCGTCGCCCCGGTCCGGCCCGCCGTCCCCGCGGGGGCCTTCGCCGAACTGCTGCTGCCGGTGCCCGCGGTGCCCGCCCGCAAGACCGCCGAGCAGGCGGTCCCGGAAGCCGCCGAGGAGGCCGTCCCGGATGCCTCCCCCGAGGCCGGGGAGGACGGCTCCGGGCTCGGCTGAGCGGCGCCCGAACCCGGTTGACACCGTCTCACGGCCGGTGGGATAAACGGGCTTCGGGCGACATACCAGGGGGAACTGCGTGGCGATCTGCACGTCCTGTGGAGCAGGGTCCGCGGACGGCGCGCAGCGCTGCGCCGCCTGCGACCGACCGTTCGGCGCACCGGCGGTCTCCGCCATCAGCGAGGTGACCGAGGTCGGGGGCTCCGGCGCGTACGCGGGCCTGGCCGCCGACCCCGGTTTCACGGCCGCGCCCCCGCCCGGCGGCCCGCCGCCGCTCGGCCACTGGGGCCGCGGGGTGCCGTACGACCCGCGGGCGGGCCGCCCCGAGCTGCTGCGCCGGCTGGTGAGCGCGGACTGGCTGCCGGCCCTGCGCGCGGTGGCGCCGCCCACCGCGGTGCTGCTGCTGGTGCCCCTGCTGATCGCGCTGCCCGGGCACTGGATCCGCGGCGGCTTCCCGTTCGGCAACCGCTTCGGCGCCGCGCTGGGCCTCACCATGGCGGGCTTCGGCGCGCCGCTGACGCTTGCCGGGCGCTCCGGCGGCGCCACCTACATCTCCGACCTCCGGCTGCTGCCGATGACCGTCACGGTGCTCTGGGCGGCCGCGCTCTGGCTCGGCCTGCGGCCCGCCCGGCGGTTCTGGCGGGCCCGTGGCGGCGGCGTGCTGACGGCCCGCACGGCGCTGCTGGAGTCGGCCCGGGTGGCCGCCCTGGCCGGACTGGCCGCCCTGCTGCTGGGCCTGGCGGCCGGCACCAGGACGGGCGCACCGCCCCAGCGGTACCTGGACGATCTGATCGGCGACGACGCCCGGGGGGTCGGGCTCGCCCTGACCGCGGACCAGACCATGACCGTCGGCTGGCTGCAGTCGACGGCCTGGACGGTGCTCGCGGCCGGCCTGATCGCCCTGCTGGTGTACGGCGCCGACGCGCTGAACCGGGCGGCCGCGACCACGCCGGTGCTGCGCGGCTGGCCGGCCGCGGCCCGGATCGCGGGCCGGACGGCGGCGCTCTCGACCGCGCTGGCCTCGGCGGCCGCCACCGTGGTGGTGCTCGCCTGGGACGGCCTGCCGTCCGATCCGGTCTGGCTGCTGCTGATCCCCAACGGGGGTCTGGCACTGCTCGGTTTCGGCTCCGGGGCGACCCTGCACGCGGTGGCCACGGCCGGGTACGAGGGCATGGGCGAGTTCGAGCCGTTCCGGATCTCGCTCTTCGACCTGCACGGCGCCACCGGGAACTGGCGCTGGGCGCTACTGCTCGCGCTGGTCCCGGTCTGCCTGCTCGGGTGGACCGCCCACCGGCACCGGCTCGGCCTGCTGGACCGGATCCGGCTGGCCGTGGTGTACGCGGTGCTGGTCAGCGTGCCGATGCTGCTGGCCGGCCTGACCACGGGCTTCCGGGTGGAGTCCGCCAGGCCCGCCGCCGGCGGGCCCAGCCTGTCCCCGGAGGGCCTCGCCATGCGCGTCGGCAGCGAGAGCACCCTCGCCCTGGTCGTGCTCACCGTGCTGGTGGCCAACCTGCTGTGGGCGGCCTTCGGCGCGCTGGCGCTACCCCCGCTGCTCACCGCCGCCCGCGGCCGGCCCGCCGGGCCCGCGGACCAGCCGCAGCAGCCGTGGGAGCCGCAGGCCGCGCAGCCGGGCGCGCAGCCGGGTGCACCGCAGGAGGTGGCGGACGCTCCGCTGCTCGTGGTCGTCCCCGCGCAGCCGGACCGCCCGCCGGTCGTGCCGCCGTCGTACGCCCCCGAGGTGCTCGACTCGCACGAGGCGTACCGGCGGCCCACCGGCGCCTGAGCCGGAGCACCCCGGCCGGACAGGGCAAAGGGCCCCGCGGGGGAACGGGGCCCTTTGTCGCTCAGCACACGGCGTCAGGGCGGCACCGGTGCTGGGTTGACGGCGCCGGGGGAAGAGCGCCGTCGGGTCGGATGGTTCGTGGGCGGCGCCGGCGCGCCTGCGCGGGTGGGCAGGGCGGGCGGCGCACGGGCGCGGGGCAGGGCCCGTCCTCACGGAGCGTGATCCGCGGACCGGTGCCGCCGCAGGGCGGACGAGGGCTGCGGGCCGCCGGCCCGCCACCGTCGTCCACGGTGTCCGGGCCAACCCCCACAACCAGCATCGTGCTGGACGGAGGCCCTACTGTGCAACCGATTCGACACAGTTCGGCACAGTCCAATTTCGGGCGGCACCGCGCGCCGGGGCCGCCGGGAGGCCGTCGTGCGGGGCCGGTGGGGCGGCCGGGGGACCGAGCCGTCGACTACTCTGCGTAGTAGTTGCAAGCAGGGGGCGCACAGGGGAGTGCGCCGGGGCGGATGAGCCGCCGAGAGGGCGGCGGGCGGCGCCGGGCGTCCCCGGGTACCGTTCCGCCGCCCCCTTGCCGGTCAGCCGTGGCCGGGTCGCTGTCCCCTGCTGTTCCGGCCACTGCACCGGCGTGCGGTCCCACGGCGGGCCGGGCCCGCCACGCGCGCCGGTGGACTGGAGATGAGTTCCACGCGTGGTCCTGCCGACCGTGCGGGCACCGCCGCACCTGGGGGGTGCGCCGCGCCCGGGCGGTCGTCGGGTGCAACGATCCGCCGGCCGCGGTGGTCACGGCGGGGCCCGGCGGCAAGCGGGTGAACCGGGAGCGTTCGGGCCGCCCGGTAGACTCGGGGGCATACCCCCGCCCGTCGCCGTCGCCACCCTGTCAGGGGCGTGTGGCGCGCGACACCTTCTGATACCCATGCCGGAAGGCCGTCCGTGTCATCTGCTCTTCCCGACCAGTCCGTTGCCGAGAACGACACCGTCCTGGTGGTCGACTTCGGCGCCCAGTACGCCCAGCTCATCGCCCGCCGGGTGCGTGAGGCCAGGGTCTACAGCGAGATCGTGCCGAGCACCATGCCGGTGGCCGAGATGCTCGCCAAGAACCCCAAGGCGATCATCCTGTCCGGCGGCCCTTCGTCGGTCTACGAAGAGGGTGCCCCGCGGCTCGACCGCGCGATCTTCGAGGCCGGGGTCCCGGTCTTCGGCATGTGCTACGGCTTCCAGCTGATGGCGATCACCCTCGGCGGCACCGTCGACAACAGCGGCGCCCGCGAGTACGGCCGCACCCCGCTGCACGTCAGCCGCAGCGGCTCGACCCTCTTCGAGGGCACCCCCGCCGAGCAGTCGGTGTGGATGTCGCACGGCGACGCCTGCTCGGCCGCGCCCGAGGGCTTCACCGTCACCGCCTCCACCGACGTGGTCCCGGTCGCCGCCTTCGAGGACGACGAGCGCCGCCTGTACGGCGTCCAGTACCACCCCGAGGTGCTGCACTCCACGCACGGCCAGCAGATCCTGGAGCACTTCCTGTACCGCGGCG
The DNA here is from genome assembly GCF_040651175.1 of Kitasatospora sp. NPDC048540. Lineage (NCBI taxonomy): Bacteria > Bacillati > Actinomycetota > Actinomycetes > Kitasatosporales > Streptomycetaceae > Kitasatospora > Kitasatospora sp. NPDC048540. The sequence continues at coordinate 2,284 of NZ_JBEZIR010000173.1, read as the reverse complement.
CGGGCATCGCGCCGAGCTGGACCACCGTCAACGTGGTCGACGAGCAGGTCGCGCTGATCCGCGAGCAGGTCGGCGACAAGCGCGCCATCTGCGGCCTGTCCGGCGGGGTGGACTCCGCGGTCGCCGCGGCCCTGGTGCAGCGCGCCATCGGTGACCGGCTGACCTGCGTGTACGTCGACCACGGTCTGATGCGCAAGGGCGAGACCGAGCAGGTCGAGAAGGACTTCGTGGCCGCGACCGGCGTCAAGCTCAAGGTCGTGGACGCCGAGGAGCGCTTCCTGGACGCGCTGAAGGGCGTCAGCGACCCGGAGGAGAAGCGCAAGATCATCGGCCGGGAGTTCATCCGGGTCTTCGAGCAGGCCCAGGCCGAGATCATCGCCGACGAGGGCCCCGCGGTGGAGTTCCTGGTCCAGGGCACCCTGTACCCGGACGTGGTGGAGTCCGGCGGCGGCACCGGCACCGCCAACATCAAGTCCCACCACAACGTCGGCGGCCTGCCCGAGGACCTCGAGTTCCAGCTCGTCGAGCCGCTGCGCAAGCTGTTCAAGGACGAGGTCCGGATGGTCGGCCAGGAGCTCGGCCTGCCGGAGGAGATCGTCCAGCGCCAGCCGTTCCCCGGCCCGGGCCTCGGCATCCGGATCGTCGGCGAGGTCACCAAGGAGCGCCTGGACCTGCTGCGCGACGCCGACGCCATCGCCCGCGAGGAGCTCACCCTGGCCGGCCTGGACCGCGAGATCTGGCAGTGCCCGGTGGTGCTGCTGGCCGATGTCCGCAGCGTCGGCGTGCAGGGCGACGGCCGCACCTACGGCCACCCGATCGTGCTGCGCCCGGTCTCCTCCGAGGACGCCATGACCGCGGATTGGTCGCGCCTGCCGTACGAGGTGCTGGCCAAGATCTCGACCCGGATCACCAACGAGGTCAAGGACGTCAACCGGGTGGTGCTGGACTGCACCAGCAAGCCCCCGGGCACCATCGAGTGGGAGTAATCTCCCGCTGAGCTGAACGGCCGCGCCGCTGCTTCCGTACGTATGGGAGTGGCGGCGCGGCCGTCTGTCGAGGGGCCTGCCGCGGAACACGTGCAACAGCGGGCAGAATCGGACCGAACCTGTCAGTAGTTGGCGGGAAATGAGCGAGAGGCATCGGCATGACGGCGGGGCATGGCGGACCGGAACAGTCGGGCAGACCGGCACAGCTGACCCGGTGGAAGGAGGCCGGCACACGCTACGCGACGCTGCCACTGCGCCTCTTCCTGGGCGTGACCTTCGTGTACGCGGCCTTCGACAAGCTCTCCGACGCCCACTACCTGGCGGGCGCGGGCGATCCGGCCTCGTTCCTGGCGCAGACCGAGGCCGTCCGGGCCGCCAGCCCGATCGGCTGGGCGCTCGGCCCCGCCGTGCACGCGCCCACCGTCTTCGCGCTGCTGATCGCCTTCGGTGAGCTGGCCGTCGGCCTCGGCACGCTGGCCGGCCTCTGGGGGCGGCTCGCCGCGGCCGGCGGCGCGCTGATCAGCCTGACCCTCTGGCTCACCGTCAGCTGGAACGTCTCGCCGTACTACTACGGCAACGACCTCGCCTACCTGATGGCCTGGACCCCGCTGGTGCTGGCCGGCACCCCGCTCTTCTCGATCGACGGCTACCTCGCCGCCCGGGCCCGCCGCGACCGCGCCCGCGGCCTGGACGAGAACGCCGTCCGCCGCCGGGCACTGCTGGACGGCGGGATCGCCGCCGTCGCGATCGGCGGCGCCGGACTGCTGTCGGGTTCGCTCACCGCGACCTTCGGCCGCGACCGCAAGCCCGTCCCCTCCGCCACCCCGGTCCAGAGCCCCGGGGCCGCCACCGGCGCGCCGGGCGGTGCCACGGCTCCCGGCTCCGGTTCGGGTGCCAAGGTCACCGTCGCCGCCGCGGCCGTCCCGGTCGGCGGCTCGGCCCAGGTCAAGGACCCGGCCAGCGGCGACGCGGTCTACATCGTGCAGCCCACCGCCGGGCAGTACTGCGGCTTCTCCTCGGTCTGCACCCACTCCGGCTGCGCCGTCGACGCCCCCAAGAACGGGCAGATGTACTGCCCCTGCCACGGCTCGCGGTTCAACGCCGCCACCGGCGCCGTGGTCAACGGCCCGGCCACCAAGCCGCTGCCGAAGTACAGCGTCACCAAGAACGGCGACCAGCTGGAGCTCGGCCCCGTCCAGAGCTGAGCGCGACGCGAGCGGGGACGGGCGGCCGACCGGCCGCTAACGTACCGCTCACCGCTATCCTCGCGCTGAAAAGCACCCTGGAGGCCGGCAACC
>NZ_JBEZIR010000172.1:0-15273 GCF_040651175.1 Kitasatospora sp. NPDC048540 | reverse complement strand
GGAGGACGCCCTCTCCGGCCGCGGCGTCTCGTGGTGCGCCACCTGTGACGGTTTCTTCTTCCGTGACCAGGACATCGCCGTGGTCGGCGGCGGCGGCGAAGCGGGCCGGGCCGCCGAGCCGGACGTCGTCGAGGCGGGCCCGTACCGAGAGCCCTGACAGCGGACCCGCGTGGGCGTCGTCGCTGCCGATGTCCAGGTGGGGGAGGTGGCGGTCGACCAGGGCCCACAGGGCGGAGCCGCCCGTGGTGGCCGTCAGGCCTCCGAGGCCGGGGGCCGCACCGGCGACGCGGTCGCGGATCAGGGTGCGCGCGGTGAGTTCGCCCGCGCCGCCCGCCAGGACCGCCGTGAGCGCCACCGCGACGGTGACGGCGGTCGCCCGGCGCCCGCGGACGGCGGCCCGGAACCGAGCGGCCCCACCCCTGGCCGTCCCGCCCCCGGCCGTCCGGTCCGCGGTGGCCGGCCCGGAAGCGGCCCGGTCCGCGGTCGCCCGGCGCGTCACCGGGCCTCACCCCCGGCGGTGGGCGCGGCGGCGGGACCCTCGGGGTCGAGGTGCGGCAGCAGCCGGTCCAGTGGGCGCGGGAGCCACCAGTTGGCGCGGCCGAACAGGTACATGGTCGCGGGCACCAGCACCAGCCGGACCACGGTCGCGTCGATGACGACGCTGACACCGAGACCGAGCGCGAGCATCTTGACCACCGCGTTGCTGGAGAGCAGGAAGGCCAGGAAGACACTGGTCATGATCAGCGCCGCGCAGGTGATCACCCTGGCGGTGGCGGCGAGTCCGGTGGCGACCGCCAGGTGGTTGTCCCCGCGGTGCAACCAGGTCTCGCGGATCCGGGACAGCAGGAACACCTCGTAGTCCATCGAGAGCCCGAAGGCGATCGCGAACATCATCATCGGCACGTAGGACTCGACCGGGACCTTCTCGCCCACACCCAGCAGGCCGCCGCCCCAGCCCCACTGGAAGACCGCGACCACGACGCCGTACGCGGCGCCGATCGAGCAGAGGTTGAGCACCGCCGCCTTGACCGCGACCAGCAGGCTGCGGAACACCGTGAGCAGCAGCACGAACGCCGCCGCGACCACGATGCCGATGATCAGCGGCAGCCTCGCGACCAGGGTGTCGGTGAAGGTCTGCCCGGCCGCCGTCGGCCCGGTGAGGTAACCGGTGGCGCCGCTCCCGGCCAGCGCGTGCGGCAGGGCCGTGTCCTGGAGGGTGTGGATCAGCGCCGAGGTCGCCCGGTCCTGCGGGCCGGTCGCCGGGGTGACCGTGGTGATCAGCAGCACCCCGTCGGGGCTGGTCACCGGCCGGCCGACGGAGGCGACACCGGGGACGGCGGCCAGCTCGCGCCCGATCCCGTCGGCGAGCCGCCCACGCCCGGCCTGGTCGGCGACCAGGCGGCTGTCCAGCTGGACGACCACCGTCAGCGGGCCGTTCGCGCCCGGCCCGAAGGCCTCGCCGATCAGGTCGTAGGCCCGGCGGTCGGTCCGCCCGGCGGGCTGCGCGCCCGCGTCGACGTGGCCGAGCTGCAGCGAGGCCAGTGGGACGGCGAGCACGCCCAGTACCAGCAGTCCGCCGGACAGGAACAGCCAGGGCCGCCGGCCGACCAGCGCCGCCCAGCGGTGCCACACGTCGGAGCTGCCGGTCGGCTCGGCGACCGGGGTGCGCACCCGGAGCCGGTCGATCCGGTGCCCGAGCAGTCCCAGCAGTGCGGGCGTCAGCGTCACCGAGGCGGCCGCGGCGACCAGCACGGTCAGCCCGGCGGCCGCACCCAGCGTCCCGATGAACCCGATGCCGGAGGCGAACAGCCCCGCCAGCGCCATCGCCACGGTGGCGGCCGCCACCAGCACCGCCCGGCCGCTGGTGGCCACCGTGCGCCCGACCGCCTCGGTGGGCTCCACCCCGGCGTGCAGCAGCGCCCGGTGGCGGGTCACCAGGAACAGCGCGTAGTCGATGCCGACGCCCAGACCCATCATCGCGGCGAGCGTCGGCGCGGCCTGGGCGAAGTCGAAACGGGCCGCGAGCAGCCCGAGACCGCCCAGCCCGGCCGCCAGCCCCAGGACGGCGGTCAGCAGCGGCAGACCGGCCGCCGCGACGCTGCCGAAGCCGATCAGCAGCACCAGCACGGCGACCGCCAGCCCGATCGCCTCCGAGGCCCGGTCGGCCGACTTCGGTGCCGCCAACTGCCCCAGCGGGTCGCCGTACTCGACCGTGACGCCGTCGGCGCGCAGCGGCCCCACCGCCGCGTCGACCCCGGCCAGGTAGGACGGGTCGAAGGCGGCCGGGGTGGTGGCGAAACGTACGGTGACCAGCGCGGTCCGGCCGTCCGCCGACACCGCGCCGGGGGTGGCCAGCGGATCCGACACCGCGAGCACGTCGGGCAGCCGGCCGAGGGCGTCCACCGCCGAACCGACCGCGGCCCGATGGTCGGAGACCGGCCCCCCGGACCGGATCACCAGGGGTGCGGCGACCCCCGCGGTGGTACGGCCGCCGTGGTCGCGGAGCAGATCGCCGCCGGTCTGGGTGGCGGTGCCCGGCAGCGCGAAACTGTCGGCGAAGGTGCCGCCCCAGCGGGCATCGGCCACCCCGAGGCCGGCCAGCAGCGCGGCCCAGACGACGATCACCGGCCAGGCCCGCCGGGCGCACCAGCGCCCGGTCCGGTGCAGCAGGCCGGGGCGGGTCGCCGCCGCGGCCCCGGGAGCGGGAGCGGGAGCGGGTGCGGGTGCGGTCCGGGTGGGTGGTGACGGCCGGTCGACGGGCGCGGGCCGTTCGGTGGGTTCGGTGGTCATGGGGCCCCACCCTGTGCGACACCGGTAAGGACGGCGTTGGCGGATTGTTCGGGGAATGTACGGGCCGCGGGGCGGGCCGCGGCCGGGCCGGCCGGCCTGGCTAGCATCGGTGGCGTTTCCGCACGTGAGAGAGGTAGCGATGACCGAGTCCCGGGGTCTCGTCCTGGTCGTCGAGGACGAGCGCCACATCGCCGACGTCCAGCGGCTGTACCTGGCCCGCGAGGGCTTCGGCGTCCACGTCGAGAGCGACGGGCGGGCCGGCCTCGCCGCGGCCAGGCGGATGCACCCCGTCGCGATCGTGCTGGACGTCGGCCTGCCGGGCCTGGACGGCATCACCTTCTGCCGGGCCCTGCGCGACGCCGGCGACTGGACGCCGGTGCTGCTGGTCACCGCGCGCGGCGAGGAGGCCGACCGGATCCTCGGGCTGGAACTGGGCGCCGACGACTACCTGACCAAGCCGTTCTCGCCGCGGGAACTGGTGGCCCGGGTCAAGACGGTGCTGCGCCGGGCGGCCGGCCCGCCGGGGGCGGCACCGGGCGGGGTCGGCCGGCTCAGCGTCGACCCGGTCAGCCGCACCGTGCGCCGGGACGGCGAGCCGGTCGAACTCACCGCCACCGAGTTCAACCTGATCGCCCACCTGGTCCGGCAGCCGGGACGGGTCTACACCCGCGAGCAGCTGCTCGCCGAGGTCTGGGGCTACCCCGGCTACCGCGACACCCGGATGGTCGACGTGTTCGTCTCGCAGCTGCGCGCCAAGCTCGGCGACGCCAGCCCGATCCGGACCGTCCGCGGCGTCGGCTACAGCGCGACGGACCCCGGCCGGTGACCGGCGGACGGCGGCCGCGCACCTCGCTGGCCCGGACCCTGGTGCTGCTGACCACCGCGGTCGCCGCCCTCGCGGTGGCGCTGACCGGGCTGGTCGCCTGGCAGACCGCGGCGCACGGCGTCGAGCAGCGCGAGCGCGACCAGCTGGCCCGCCAGGCGACCGTGCTCAGCCGGCTGCCCAACCTGTCCGGGCTGCTCTTCAACGGCGCCCAGGCGCTCGGCGGACCCAACGGCGTCGAGCTCGCCGTCATCACCCCCGACGGTTCGGTCAGCGGCACCGCCACCCCGGCGGTCGGCACCGCCGCCAAGGCCGACCTGCTCGCGGGCCGGCCGGTCTCCACCACCGCCGTGCTCGGCGGCCGCGAGGTCCTGCTGGTCGGGGTGCCGGGGGCACGCGGCGGCGCCGCCGTCCTCACCGAGCCGTACACCGTGGTCGAGCAGAACACCGGCCGGATCCGCCGCAACACCGTGCTCCCGCTGCTGGCCGGCATGGTCGGCGCGGCGCTGGCCGGCGCCCTGCTGGCGCGCCGGATCGCCCGCCCGCTGGTGTCGGCCGCCGAGGTCGCGCACCGGCTGGCGGGCGGCGAACGCGGGGTGCGCGCCACCGTCGGCGGACCGCGGGAGGCCGCCGAGATCGGCCACGCCCTCAACGTCCTGGACGGCGCCCTCGCGCGCAGCGAGAACCGCCAGCGCGACTTCCTGCTGTCGGTCTCGCACGAGCTGCGCACCCCGCTGACCGCGCTGCAGGGCTACGCGGAGGCGCTCGCCGACGGCCTGGTCGAACCGGCCGGGGTACCCGAGGTCGGACAGGTCCTGGCGGACGAGACCCGGCGCCTGGACCGCTTCCTCGGCGACCTGCTGGACCTGGCGCGGCTGACCGCCGACGACTTCCGGCTGGAGTGCGGGCCGACCGACCTCGGTGCGCCGGCCGCCGAGGCGGCGGCGTTCTGGGCCGGCCCCGGGGAGCGGCTCGGCGTGCAGGTGCGGCTCGAACTGCCGGAGCGGCCGGTGGTGGTGGACACCGACCCGTTCCGGGTGCGGCAACTGCTGGACGGGCTGGTGCAGAACGCCCTGCGGGCGACACCGGGCGGCGGCCGGGTGGTCCTCGCGCTGAGCGCGCCCGACGGCGGCGGGGCCCGGCTCCAGGTCCGCGACAGCGGGCCCGGCCTGACCGAGGAGGACGTCGACGTCGCGTTCGACAGCGGCGCGCTGCACGGCCGTTACCGCGACACCCGCCCGGTCGGCAGCGGCCTGGGTCTCGCCATCGCGCACCGGCTGACCGGCCTGCTCGGCGGCACCGTCACCGTCGAGGGCCACGGCCCCGAGGGCGGCGCGGCCTTCACTGTCACCCTGCCCACGGCGCCGCCGGACCCCGGCGCACCCGGCCGGCGTACCTGACTGAGGGGCGCACCTGCCGGGTGTACCGACCGGGTGTACCGACCGGCGGCCGGATCCCGGTGACCGGCGGCGCGGCCCGGCCGGTGCTCAGCGCGGCAGTGGCGCGCCCTGCTGCCAGGCGTGGCCGTACTCGGCGACCAGCGGGTCGAGGTCGGGGTGGCCGAACTCGTCCACCAGCGCGTCGAAAGCGGTGACCTTGTCCGGCCCGAACTGCGCCAACCGGCCCGCGTAGGCGGCGACGTCGAGGAAGCGCGGCGGGGTGCTCTTGGAGTGGAACTTGTCCGCGTACATCACCAGCCGCTCCTCGACCGTCCCGGCGAGGTAGTCGCCGAGCGGGATCGGCAGCTGCTGGGTGACGATGTCGTCGCAGGTCAGCCCGACGCCGGTGTGGCAGGAGGCGAAACGGCACAACTCCTCCGGCAGGCCCTCGGCCCGCAGGAGCTCGTGGCCGAGCACGCCGTGCCGGATGTACGCGCCGGTGCCGACCCGGTAGACGCCGATGTCGTGCAGCAGCGCACCCACCTCGACCAGGGCGGTGTCGACCGGCTGCCCGGCGCGCTCGGCGAGCCGGAGCGCGATCCGGGCGACGATCTCGCAGTGGGTGAGCACCAGATCGAGGGCTTCGGGGCCGGGCGCGTACTTCTCGTGCAGCGCGCGCACGCTGCTGACGGTCGGCAGGATCACCCGGGCAGCCTAGCAATCCGTGCCGACCGGTCCGGACCCGTCCGGCGGAGGCGGCCACGGCTCCGGATAGGCTGCGTGACCAGGGCGGCCGACGCCTGGAACGGCGGCCGGGGCGAGGGAGCGACGATGACGCTGCGCTGTGCGGTGCTGGACGACTACCAGGAGGTCGCCCGGTCGGCCGCCGACTGGTCCCCGGTCGAGGACCGGGTCGAAGTCCGGTCGCTGCGGGAGCACTTCACCTCGGTGGACGGGCTGGTCGAGGCGGTCGGCGACTGCGAGATCGTGGTCGCGATGCGGGAGCGCACGCCGTTCACCGCCGAGGTGTTCGCGCGGCTTCCCCGGCTCCGGCTGCTGATCACCTCGGGTATGCGCAACGCGTCGATCGACCTCGCGGCGGCGGCCGCCCACGGTGTCGTGGTGAGCGGTACCGCGAGCTTCTCCCAGCCGCCGCTGGAACTCACCTGGGCGCTGATCCTCGGCCTGGCCCGGCAGGTGGTCCCGGAGAGCGCCGCCGTACGGGCCGGCGGCCCGTGGCAGAGCACCGTCGGCACCGACCTGTACGGGCGGCGGCTCGGCCTGCTCGGCCTCGGCAAGATCGGCGGCGAGGCGGCCCGGATCGGCCGGGCCTTCGGGATGGAAGTGACCGCCTGGAGCCGCAATCTGACCGCCGAACGGGCCGAGGAGGTGGGAGCCACCCTGGCGGCGTCCAAGGAGGAACTGCTCGCCGGCAGCGACTTCGTCTCCGTCCACCTGGTCCTGAGCGAGCGGACCCGGGGCCTGCTCGGCGCGGCCGAGCTGCGGCGGATGCGGCCCACCGCCTACCTGGTGAACACCTCCAGGGCCGCGATCGTCGACCAGGACGCGCTGGCCGAGGCGCTGCGCGAGGGCTGGATCGCGGGCGCCGGGGTCGACGTCTTCGAGACCGAGCCGCTTCCCGCGGACCACCCGTACCGTTCGCTGCCGAACCTGCTCGCCACCCCGCACCTCGGGTACGTGACCGAGCGCAACTACCGGACGTACTACGGCGAGGCGGTGGAGGACATCGCGGGGTTCCTGGCCGGGACGCCGGTCCGCCGGCTGGCCTGAGCCGCCGAACTGCCCGACTGGAGACGGATGTGACGGTCGGTCAGTCGGAGGCGGGCCGGATCCCGGATGGGAGCAAGGGGTAACGGTGGGCGCCCGCGGGGTCGGTGAGGCCCGGCAGCCAGCTGCCGAGCACCAGCGCCGAGGGGTAGAACAGCGGCGCGGGCAGCGCGTCGAGGGCGAAGCGCTCCCAGCCGGCGCAGGCGTGCGGTTCGGTGACAACGGCGGGGGCGTCGCTCGGCGGGGCGAGGACGGCGGCGGTGAGCCGGGGCCGGCCGCCCTGGTGGTCGAGCAGGACGGCGAGCACCCGCATCGCCGCCGCCGGCAGCACGATGCCGGTCTCCTCCGCCAACTCCCGGGCGGCGGCCTGCTCGAAGGACTCGCCCGCCCGGTCGGCCTTGCCGCCGGGCAGGCCCCAGCTCGGCTCCTCGCCGGCCGTGGTCCGCCGGCCGAGCAGCACCCGCCCGTCCGTCGTCGGGACGATCACGCCCGCCCCGATCACCGGTACCGCCGCCACCCCGGTCACCTCCCGCCCGTCGCCTGCCGCACTGTCGCCCGGGACCGATCCGATCCGCGCGCCGCCGGGCCGCGCACCGCGGACCCGCCTGCTACCAGGGGGCCTTGGAGTAGTCCTTGAGGAAGCAGCCGTACAGGTCCTCGCCCAGTTCGCCGCGCACGATCGGGTCGTACACCCGGGCGGCGCCGTCGACCAGGTCGAGCGGGGCGTGGAAGCCCTCCTCGGCGAGGCGCATCTTGTCGGGGTGCGGCCGCTCGTCGGTGATCCAGCCGGTGTCCACGCTGGTCATCAGGATGCCGTCGGTCCGCAGCATCTCGTCCGCGCTGGTGCGGGTGAGCATGTTCAGCGCAGCCTTGGCCATGTTGGTGTGCGGGTGGCCGGCGCCCTTGTAGCCGCGGTTGAAGACGCCCTCCATCGCGGAGACGTTCACCACGTACTTGCGGCGCGCGGTGGACGCGGCCATCGCCGGGCGCAGCTGGCTGATCAGGATGAACGGCGCGGTGGAGTTGCAGAGTTGCACCTCCAGCAGCTCGACCGGGCCGACCTCGCTGACGGTCTGCACCCAGCTGTTGGTGGCGTCGAGGTCGGGGACCAGCCCGCCCGCGTCGATCGCGGTGCCGGCGGCGATCCGCTCGGGCGTCGCCGAGCCGGCGACCAGGGCGAGCGCGGTGACGTCCTCGGCGGTGACCCGGTCGGTGTCGCCGGTGGCCTGCGCGGGCAGTGCGGGCAGGTCGACACTGCCGCTGCCGTACCGGCCGATCACGGTGGACGGGGGCAGTTCGCCGGCCGGCAGCGGTGCCGACTCGGCGGCGATCAGTTCGCGGTAGGCCGCGGGGGAGCGCCGGACCGTCTGGGCGGCGTTGTTGATCAGGATGTCCAGCGGGCCGTCCGCCGCGACCTCCTCGGCCAGCGCCATCACCTGCGCGGGGTCGCGCAGGTCGATGCCGATGATCTTGAGACGGTGGATCCAGTCGGCGCTGTCCGGCATCGCCTTGAAGCGGCGGATGGCGTCGTTCGGGAAGCGGGTGGTGATCGTGGTGTGCGCGCCGTCGCGCAGCAGCAGCAGCGCGATGTACATACCGATCTTGGCCCGCCCGCCGGTGAGCAGCGCCCGCTTGCCGGTCAGGTCGGCGCGGGCGCCCCGGCGGCTGTGGTTGAGCGCGGCGCAGTTGCGGCAGAGCTGGTGGTAGAAGGCGTCCACCTCGACGTAGCGCTGCTTGCAGGTGTAGCAGGAGCGCGGGCGCTCGAGTATCCCGGCGATCTCTGTGACGGTCTCGGTGGTGAGGCCGAACGCGCCGGCCGTCTCGTCGTCGATCCGGCCCGGCGCGCCGGTGGCGGTACGGGAGGTGACGTCGCGGTCGTTGGCGGTCTTGCGGGCCCGGGTCTCCTGGCGGCGGCGCTGTTTGAGGGTGCGGAAGATGCCGCCGACCGCCTTGCGGACGGTGATCGCGTCCGGGTGGTCGACGTCCAGCTCGTCGAGCTCGGCGAGGACGCTGAGGCAGAGCTCCAGCCGTTCCGGGTCGATGCCGGGGCCGTACTCGATCTCTTCTGCTGCGTTCTGGATGTCCGCGCCCGCCGTCATGACCGCTGTTGTTCCCTTGTCCACATCGCCGATTCTCCCGGCGAACTCTACGGGAGCGGCCGGTGAAGGGGCGAAAACCCCACCCCGGTAATGGTCTCTCGCCGCTTGTGACTATTACCGATCTCGCCCTATGATCCGTAAGGGCCCAGCGGGGTCTGAGTCTCTTACCTGGGAGGGGTGTCCCCATGAACGGCACGGACCGCGAGTACTGGGACGACTGGCAGCGCAGCTGGGACCGGCAGCAGGAGTGGTACCTCCCCGACCGCGAGGAGCGCTTCCGGGTGATGCTCGACACGGTCGAGGCCCACGCCGGGCCCGCCCCCCGAGTGCTCGACCTCGCCTGCGGCACCGGCTCCATCAGTGAGCGGCTGCTCGCCCGCCTGCCCGGCGCCGTGAGCGTCGGCGTCGACCTGGACCCCGCCCTGCTCGCCATCGCCGAGGGCCACTTCGCCGCCGAGCCCCGCCTCACCCTGGTCAGCGCCGACCTGCGCGACGGCGCCTGGGCCGGGCGGCTCCCGCCCGGCCCGTACGACGCCGTGGTCACCGCCACCGCGCTGCACTGGCTGCCCGCCGCCGACCTGGTCCGCCTCTACGGGGACCTCGCCGCCCTGCTGAGCCCCGGCGGCGTCTTCCTCAATGCCGACCACACCCCCGAGCCGGCCACCCCCTTGCTGAACGCCGCCGACGAGGCGTTCCAGCAGCGCCGGCAGCAGCGGGAGCGGGCCGCCGGGGCGCTGGACTGGAGCCGGTGGTGGGCCGCGGCCGCCGCGGACCCGCTGCTCGGCGACCTGGTCGCGGAGCGCCGCGAGATCTTCGGCGGACACCGGGACCCGGAGCCCCGGCCGGCCGCCTGGCACACGGCCCGGCTGGTCGACGCGGGCTTCCGGGAGGCCGGTGTGGTGTGGCGCTCGGTGGCGGACTCGATGGTCGCGGCCGTCCGCTGACCTCACCGCCCGGCGCCGGGGCTGTTCGGGGGCCCGAGGGTCCGGTGCCGGGCGGTGACGCGGGTCACCCGACGGGGGTGCGGGGCTCCCTGGCGGCGAGACGGGGGTCACGTCGGAGTGCGCGGCGGTGCCGCCGGAGGAGGGGCGGGGGGTCGGCCGGTTGTGGCCTCAACTCCTCTCGCTCCTAGGCGGGTTGGGGGATCCCGAAGGCGCGGAGGATCTTGATTTATGACCGTTATGTCCGAATCGTCCGTCTCGCCTGTGAGCTTTCCCACGGCGAACGGGCCGGTACCGGGTGTTGGGCCTGCCGACGGGTCGTCATGGCCGCTGTCCGGTAACGGAATGCACAATTCCGGATGAGCTGACTGACGGGGCGTCGGGACCCCCTGGAGGCGGTTGCTCCGGGGGTGGGGGTCCCGCAACATCGAGGGAGCGCTCCGGCCGGTCGGTACCGGCGGACGCCACCCGGCGCAGTCGGCCCCGTCATCGAGCGGGCCGTGACCCGGGCCGCACTCCGGCCCGCTGCGCAGTCGGCGGGTCGGACCCCGTCGCCGTACATCGGCCGCCCAGTGCGCGGCGCTCCGTGCTCCGCACGGGCTCTCGGCTGTCCCGAGGCGGTGTGCGACCCCCACGACCCAAGAGGTGCTTCAAGCGTGCGTGCCATCAGCCAGGGGCGGCTTCGGCTGTCGAACATCCGAATGCACCACCCCCGCCTGCCCGACTGCTTCCTCGCCGTCGGACTGACCGGTGCGGTGGCCGTCGGCCTGGCTGTCCCGGCCAGCCAGGCGTTCGCCGCCGAGGCGTCGCCGGCCCCCGCTGCCGCCGTCGCCGCTGCCGCGCCCGCCGCCCAGGACCCCGCTGCCGCGGCCCCGGCCCAGGCCCCCGCACCCGAGGCCGCCCCGGCAGCCCCGGCCGCCCCCGCGCCCGCCGAGGCACCGGCCGCCGCTCCGGCGCCCGCCCCGGCCCCGGCACCCGCCCCCGCGCCGGCCCCGGCTCCGGCCGCGCCCAGCTACTCCAACAACCTGGACGGCTGGATCCAGGAGGCCCGTGACGTGCTGGCCGCCCACGGTGACCGGGTGCCCTCCGCGAAGGCGATGAAGGCCACCGCGATGTCCGAGTCCTCCGGCAACCCGAAGGCCGTCAACGGCTGGGACTCCAACGCCAAGGCGGGCATCCCGTCGATCGGCCTGACCCAGATGATCAAGCCGACCTTCAAGGCCTACTCCCTGCCGGGCCACACCGACATCACCAACCCGGTCGACAACCTGGTGGCCAGCGCCCGCTACTGCAACCACGTCTACGGCAGCATGGACAACGTGGCCAAGGCCCGTTGCTACGGCTCCTGCTGGCGCGGCTACTAAGCCTCGCCGGACCCGGCCCGGGCCGCCGACGCAGAACACCGGGCGCCCGCCGCGAACTCCCTGACCAGGGCGGAGCGGCGCGGCGCCCGTCCCACCCCCGGGGCCGCTCCCCGGGGGTCGGACCGTGCGGTCAGGACGTCGCGACCGCGACCGCCGGGCGGCCCGAGGCGTGCCACGACTGGACCTTGGTGATCCGCTCCACCAGCAGGACCGCCAGCACGCCCGCCACCGTGTTGGCCACCAGGACGTACGTCTCGAAGACGCCGATCCCGATGCCGAGCCGGGCCAGGACGAGGGCTCCCACGGTCCTGGCGAGCCAGGCGGCCCACCAGAGGTGGACCAGCCGCTCGGCCCGGGGCGGAGCGCCGGCCCGCCAGACGTCCCGGGCGATCCGGTGCGGGATCCACCACATGGCGAACGGGACCACCCAGGCGCCGACCGCCCAGCCCTGCCCGTAGCGGTTCCCGCCCGGCGCGAGCAGTTCCGCGTTGGCCCGGCACCGGGCGAACCAGCAGACGAAGACGATGCCGGTGACCGCCAGCGCGGGCATCCCCCACAGGCGCGCCGCCTGGCCGACCGGTGTCGTGGCGCTGCCGGACACGGCCTCGGCCGCCGCGGCGACGAGCGGCAGAACGGTCACCAGCACCAGAAGCCCCTGGGTCGCCCTGCCCAGGGCGAGGGGATCGGTGATCCGGCCCGGCGGCAGCGTCCGCCGAGCGCCGTACGGCCAGGGTGCGCCGGCCGGCCGCGGCCCGGCCGGGTCGGTGGTGCAGTCGCGGCAGCCGTCGACCGCCTGCGCGTACGGATCCCCGTCGCAGGACGTGCAGGCCAAAGGAGTCCCCCCGGAGAGCGATGCGGCGGGCACGGCCCGCCGGGATGATCAGCTGCACCTTAGAGGGCACCGGGGCGGACCCGCCACCGATCTTCCGGGCGGCCGCGGAGCCGTCCGCACCCGCGCGCCCTGTATGTTCCTACGAAGATCGCCGTGTGGGGCCCCGGGCGGCTTGTGGTGATCTTCAACGATTGCGCGGTGGCTGGCTTTGCGCGCCCGTATCACCGAGTATTGAACGTTGGGTGCGGGGCGCCCGAGTGCGCCCCGCGGCCGAGCCGCAACCGCGCCCGAGGTGTACGTTTCCCCAGCCAGAGAGCCCCATTCATGCGCTTCCTGAACGACCTCAAGCCCGCGTACGACCTTACGTACGACGACGTCTTCATGGTCCCCAGCCGCTCCGCCGTGGGCTCCCGTCAGGCCGTGGACCTGTCCTCGAACGACGGCACCGGCACCACCATCCCGCTGGTGGTCGCCAACATGACCGCCATCGCCGGCCGCCGGATGGCCGAGACCGTGGCCCGCCGCGGCGGCCTGGTCGCCATCCCGCAGGACATCCCGACCGAGGTCATCGCCGACGTCATCGGCTGGGTGAAGCAGCGCCACCTGGTGCACGACACCCCGATCACCCTGGCCCCCGGCGACACCGTCGCGGACGCGCTGTCGCTGCTGCCCAAGCGCGCCCACAACGCGCTCGTCGTGGTGGAGGACGGCAAGCCCGTCGGCGTGGTCACCGACTCCGACTGCCAGGGCGTCGACCGGTTCACCAGCCTCTCCGAGGTGATGTCCCGCGACCTGCTGCTGCTGGAGGAGGGCATCGACCCGCGCGCCGCCTTCGAGAAGCTCAACGAGGGCCACCGCAAGCTCGCGCCCGTGGTCGACCGGGACGGGGCGCTGGTCGGCCTGCTGACCCGCAAGAACGCGCTGCGCGCCACCCTCTACACCCCCGCCGTCGACGGCGCCGGCAAGCTGCGGATCGCCGCCACCGTCGGGATCAACGGCGATGTGGCCGGCAAGGCCAAGGCCCTGATCGAGGCCGGCGCGGACGTGCTGGTGGTGGACACCGCGCACGGCCACCAGGAGTCGATGATCAGCGCGCTGCGCGCCGTCCGCGGCCTGGACCCGCAGATCCCGATCGTGGCCGGCAACGTGGTCTCCGCCGCAGGCGTCCGCGACCTGGTCGAGGCCGGTGCCGACATCCTCAAGGTCGGCGTCGGCCCCGGCGCGATGTGCACCACCCGGATGATGACCGGCGTCGGCCGCCCGCAGTTCTCCGCGGTCCTGGAGTGCGCCGCCGAGGCCCGCAGCCTCGGCAAGCACGTCTGGGCCGACGGCGGCGTCCGCCACCCCCGCGACGTCGCGATGGCGCTGGCCGCCGGCGCGTCCAACGTGATGATCGGGTCCTGGTTCGCCGGTACCCACGAGTCGCCGGGCGACCTGCACACCGCCGCCGACGGCCGCCAGTACAAGGAGAGCTTCGGCATGGCCTCCGCCCGCGCCGTGCGCAACCGGACCGCCGAGGAGTCCGCGTACGACCGGGCCCGCAAGGCGCTGTTCGAGGAGGGCATCTCGACCTCGCGGATGTTCCTCGACCCGGCCCGCCCGGGCGTCGAGGACCTGATCGACTCGATCGTGGCCGGTGTCCGCAGCTCCTGTACCTACGCCGGCGCCAACAGCCTGGAGGAGTTCCACCAGAACGCGGTCATCGGCGTGCAGAGCGCGGCCGGCTACGCCGAGGGCAAGCCGCTGCACTCCAGCTGGGCCTGACCGGCGGCCGGGCGCACCCGGCCCGGCAGGTCGTCCCGTACGGGCCGGCCCTCCGCTTCGGCGGGGGGCCGGCCCGCGGCGTCCGGTGCGGCGGGGCCGTTCGGCGGGGTGGCGCCGTCCAGCGGGGTGAGCAGGGCGCGGCCGACCATCCCGACCGAACCGGAGAGCGCCGCCGCCACCGCCCGGAAGGCCAACGGCAGCCCGCGCAGCTGCCACAGCGCCAGCACGCTCGCCCAGGCCGCGTCCCGGGCACGGTCGATGCTCCACACCCCGACCACGTGCAGCAGCGGCTGCGCCGCGGGCAGCTCGGCGGGCGAGGGCAGCAGCTCCGCCCGGACCTGCGCCTCCACCTGGGCGAGCAGGGTGTTGATCCGCCGGTAGTCGGCCGACAACTGCTCCGGCTCGCGGCCGAGCTGGCGGCAGGTGTCCAGGACGGCCAGCGGCAGGTCGTGCTCGATGTGGGCGTTCATCCCGGCCAGCGCGTACTGCAGCGGGTGGATGCCCGGATGCCGGCGCAGTTCGAACAGCGGCCGCCAGCAGGCGGCCGGGCGCCGGCCGGCCGCGTCGTCGTCGACGGCGTCGAGGTAGCGGGCGGCGAACACGCCGTCGAGGCGGGCCATCGCGGCCGGGTCCTCGAACCAGGACCCGGCCAGCCGGTCCCGTACCAGGGCGGTGACCGTCAGGTACATCCCGTTGAAGACCGCCACGCCGTCGCCGGGCGCCGCCCCCGCGGCCAGCTCCGTCATCCGGGCGACCGCGTCGTCGACGGTGAGCGCGGTACCGGTGGTCGTCGTCATCTCCGCGCTCCGCTCTCCGCCCTCCCGCGCCCGGCGGCCCGGGAGCGAGGCCCCACCATCGCAGCAGCCACCGGCCCGGCGGCAGCACGCCGCCGGGCGATCCGGCGTCCGAGTGGCCGGTGCCACACGGACGGGTGATCGACATGGCGGCCGGGGCCCGATCCGGTGGCGGACCGTCGGCCGGGTGACACCCTCCGTCGACGCTGTGGGCGGCCTCACAGGCCCCGGCGTGTGAGCCACGCCATGCAATCGGTGGTTCGATCATGAAAATGGCTGGTAAATGTCCATAAATGCGGCAATTTTGCCGATTCATACCATCGGTAACGGCCCCCTGACCTGGGACTTCACGGTCCACCCTTGAACCGCCCACCGGCCGCCCCGTAACTTCGGTGCCAGGTGAACGAACACCACCCGGGTCCACTCCCGGCGCACCGCCCACCGGCTCACCCCGGAGCGGACGTCCGGCGCAGTACCGGGGCGGCGGAACGGGCCGGATGCCCGCGCAAGCCGCTCGCCGAGCGAGGCGAACGAACCGACCATCCCGTGGCCTTGGTTCCGCACGCCCACCCACCCGGGGCCTTCGAAAGGATTCGCATTGATCTTCCGTAACGAGACTTCCGCTGCCACCACCACCGCCACCAAGCGCAAGCGCGTTCGGATGGCCGTCATGGCGGGTGCGGTCATCGCCCTGCCGGT